>JAEURE010000352.1 GCA_016789485.1 Anaerolineales bacterium
GACTCCAAAGCCAGGTCAAAGCCAAAGATGGTGATCTTCGCAAGTAAATCCCCCTGCGCCACCCAATATAATAAAAAGAATGGAAAAGTAATGGCAACCATGTCCACTGCCGACCAGTTGAACATGTAAATTCCCGCCGCATACCGAAAAGGAACGTTCTCCCATGCAAGGCGCAAGGTTTTGCTGAAAGGAATCGCTTCCTGTTCCTGTACCTCCGATGCAAATCGCTCGCGCACGAACAGGCCGATCAGGAATAAGGGAATCGCACCAATCGCACCGAAAATTGCACCCGCGGTCATGAATCCCTGCTGCTGCGAGCCGCCGCCCAATATGACCGCATCCACGATCATGGGGGCGGTAATGACCACTGTCATAGCGGATAACAATTGAAATACTGTGCGGAAACTTGAAAGCGAAGTGCGTTCGTCGTAATCCTGGGTCAATTCAGGGGTGAGGGAAAGATACGGCACAGCCACGAGAGTGGTAAGCGTATCTGAAATCATAAAAGCGAGAGTCACGTAGATCAGCAGACCGACCTGACTTTCCCAATTCGGAGCAGACCACAACATGACGAAACTCAATCCAAATGGAAAGGCAAACCACAGGAGGAAAGGACGACGGCGACCAAGCTTTGATTTCATGCGGTCGCTCAGCGTCCCAATGATCGGGTCGTTGACAGCATCCCAGACAATCCCTGCAAGTGCGCCCAGGGAGGCAAGCCTTGGTTCGATACCGACCACATCTGTCAGATAGAGTGCGTAAAAGATCGAACGCATCATCCCGATACTGGCGATCCCCCAATCACCGGAACCGTATAAAAGTTTTAACCAAAAAGGAAGTTTAGATACTATCTGCATGGTGTACCAGTAAACCCTGCCAACAAAAAATGGATACGTGATTGAAAGAGTGTAGCATGAAAACAAAAAAACTGGACGGGATTGGTGATCCCGTCCAGTTTTTTTGTTGCTGATTCAGCGCTAGCGTTCAGGTACAACGCTGATCAGAACCGCCCGCACCATACGGCGATAGTAGTATTCTTCTATCTTGGCATTGTAGTCCTCGCAGGTTATGAGCGTGACCCAGGAATTTTCTTCATGTTTGAATGCAGTGGAAATATCATTGGGCTTGATCTTCTTGTTCTCCTGTACTTCGTAAATATAGACCTTTCCATACGCATGGAGCAATATCCTGTCTCCCAGTTTCAACCCCTTGATATCAGAGAAAGGTCCAAGATTCTTGTTGGCATCCCTAACATGCGCGGTCAAGACGGTATTGCCGTCATAGGTTGGGTATGCAGAGTTTTCAAGGTAGCCAACATTGTCCTTCAACCATGTCAGATCCCAGCCATGCTTGGTAACCATCACCCCGACGATGGGGAATTTGATGCCAAGAGATGGTATCTCAATAGTGATGTTATCCATGGAAGCATAGGCTTTATCCTCGGGCTGGGCAGGGAGCACGGTGACTTCATTTGGATTAAAACCGGTAACCGGGATAAGCGCACCCGTGGCTGCAATGATCGGTCTTGATGATTCTGAGGCGCCACTTCCGCCGCCGTTATTACCGCTATTGCCACCGTTCCCAGAAATGCTGACCGTGAAACTGTGCCGGTAGTCCGAATTGGGCTGTCCACTGCTGCCCACCAAGCCAAGAGTATTATCAAACGGATCGACTATGGAAGTGGTTCCGCAGACAAATAAGTGATAGTCGCCGTTCGCGAGAGGCAGGCCTCCATTGATCGTGAATGTTGCGGTATACGTCTGGCTGTCATAAGTGACCGTACCAATTGCGATCTTGGTATCTGCTGGTATGACCGCTCCAGCGGCACAGGTTACAGTCTGCAATCCGGCTGTGTCGCCCAAATCCTTGATCAGCAGGTAGTTGTTGGGATTAGTCACATCGTCCGTATCGCTGTCGCCTGCAGGATCATAAACATCCTGACTGAACTGCACTTTGAATTGGGTGATGTCAAAAGTGACGCTTTCAGAATTGCTGAGAACGTGATCTGCTGTTTCAGGAGTTGTATTGATCACCTGAACTGTCGGGCCGTTTGCATCCAAATATGTAACGATGTTATCCGTGCTGGTGCTGGCAACATTGTCATTACCGCTGGCGTCTGTAACCACATTCGCATCGATGGAAATAATCACAGTCCCATCATTTACCATGCCGCTGATGGCGACGTTGTACGTTGGACCGGCGCCGGTAATAACCGCTGTGGTGGCTCCTGCCGTGCCTCCAATTGTAATGTCGGCGGGATCGAATCCATTTACCGCCTCATTGAATACGACTGTGAAGTTGATCGGCGAAATATTAATCGGATCCACCTGGGCGGCAGCCTGGTTAACAGTTACCGTAGGACCATCCGTGTCAATGACCGCGGAAGTATTTTCCGTCACTTCCGCTGCGGCACTGAAGTTCGCATCGCCAGCCTGGTTGTAATGGACGGTGCAGGTGCCAGGCGTATTCGTGATCGTGATGACGGCCGAATCGGTGCCGCCGCCGCTGCAATCACCTGAAGTGGTGATTGTCACTGCCAGACCAGAGCTTGATGTTGCGGCAACATTGAAACTTGTCCCATTGGCGGCTGAAGCGGGCGCACTGGTTGTGACATTGATAGTCTGGCTGCCAGGCTGTGAAGCAACCACTGATGTTATTTCAGTGGCGGCATTGTAATCGGCATCACCAGCCTGATTGTAA
>JAEURE010000353.1:0-281 GCA_016789485.1 Anaerolineales bacterium
TATCCTTGTCAATCGTAAAGATCGCGCCAAGGTAAAAGAAGAAACATAAAATCCATGCAACCGTGCAGATCAAAAGGATGGCGGTCTTCAGGTCATATGCATCTGCGATAACGCCAGTGATGATGGGGGCAAAGGCTGCACCCGCGTTTTCAATGAAATATTCCGAAGCTTGTGCCGTGGAGCGGACTTCAGGGACGGTCACATCATAAACTGTGGCAATCACGTTTGCAGAAGAAAGCGGCATAAAAACAGCAGTGAGGCACATAAAAATGAGGAATTGC
>JAEURE010000353.1:291-2692 GCA_016789485.1 Anaerolineales bacterium
TACATAAAGATCGCGCCCATCAAAACGCCAACGCTCGAAACAATGATGCGGCCTTTGTTGCTGAACTTGAAGGCATAATCGCCAAGCGCGCCGCCGATAAAATATCCGCTGGCGAGGATCAGGATGACGGGAGCCATCGTAAAGAGAATGCCGTTCGCATCATAACCGCGTTCCTTTTCAAGATAGGCAAAGAAGAAAAAGGTGATCACGTTCCACGGGAAGACACCAGCAAAACCCTGCAAAAACACAAACCACATGGTCTTCTTCTTGAAAATCTCTTTTGCTTCAGCCCACGAAAATTTGAAGGTCTGCATTTCAGCCATGTTCTCGAATTCAGGCTCGGCTTTGCCGCGCGGCATTTCCTTGACAAAGAAATAGATCAGCAAGGCAATGACCAGTCCCAGCGAACCGGTGATATAGAACACGCTTCGCCACCCGCCGATAGCTGGTGCCACCATCAAAGCAAGGATCATACCGACAAGATAGCCAATGGGCTGTGCGAGCTGTAAAATGCCGTAAATCTTTCCACGCAGGTTGGGACCAAAATAATCGGCGATCAAGGTGTACAAGCCGGGGTAGGACGAGTCGTCGATGCCGGTGGAGGCGCGTGTGACCAAAAATCCACCAAAGGATTTAACGATGGCATTCAACCAGGTGGTGGATCCCCAAATAAGAGATGCAAAGGAAAGCAATTTTGTGCGCGAGAAACGGTCGTATAAATATCCCCAAATTGGATACAAAATGGTCGCCACGATCAACGCGCCGGAGTTGACCAATCCCCATTGTGTATTGTCTATCTTAAAGTCTTCACTGATTTGCACTTGCAGCGAACCGATCATCAATTTATCGGTCTGATGCAGCAGCATGAAAAAGAAAAAGATGATGACCACAACCCAACGATGACGCGCTTGTTCCTTGGACATGATGACCTCACATGAATGGGATGCCCAAGTATCAGGCGTCAAGTTCCTTGTGTCAAGTCTCAGGCTGAATATTTTGCACCTTGACATCAGTTCAAATCGGCGTAAAATTTTGCGCAATGTATATACATCCTTCCCCCAGGCAACATCTGCATCAACAATTTTTCGGGACGGATTGCTTTTGGGCTTTGTGAAACGGAGAGTCGCTTTTGCGGCTCTCTTTTTTTATATCTCACCCAGACCAAAGAAGAGGAGAATGGTTATGGCTACAAAAGAAAGCAAGACAAAACCAAAGGCGACATCGTCCCCGAAGGGGAAGAACAAGTCCGCAGCGGCAGTGTTGTCCAAAGGGAAGAAACAGGCTGAAGTTAAGGTGGAGGCGCCAAGGTCCACGGTGATGGGATATTTGCCCGACGACACTCCGCCTGTCGGTGCGATGTTGAGCCTGGGCTTCCAGCAATTTTTGACGATGTTCCCTGCTACTGTATTGGTTGCCATTCTGACCAAGTTCGATGTGGGGATCACTCTGCTCGCATCAGGACTTGGAACGATCATTGCACTGCTGGTTTCAAAGCGCAAGATCCCCATGTATTATGGTTCATCGTTTTCATATATTGCTGTGATCATCACTGTGATGAGCCGCTTTGCTCCAGACTGCTTCAATGACCCGTTACAGGTTTATTGTCCGGAAGGTGTGCGTATTGTGCAGGTGGGTATCCTTCTCACGGCAGTGTTCGAGATCCTCATTGGTTTGCTCATAATGCGCATTGGGAAGGCTGCTCTGGACCGTGTTCTGCCGCCCATCGTCACCGGCTCAATGGCAATGGTGATCGGTATTGCTTTGGCGAACGCAGCTTTGGGGAATGCCGGCAACTGGGCAACTCCTGAATTATCCACCGCAACATGGATAGTCGCTTTCATAACCCTGATCGCAACCATCCTGTTTTCCGTCTATTTGCAAGGCAAGGGATTGATCGGAATGCTGCCGATTTTACTCGGTGCAATTTTCGGTTATCTTGTCGCAATCCCCTTCGGATTGGTGCATTTTGAAAACGTAGCCAGCGCGGGTTGGTTTGAACTGCCAAAGTTCACCTTTCCAGCCTTCACAGACCCGAATGCCTGGGGCATGGCGCTCAGCATTGCACTTATTTTCATCGCCACTGTTCCTGAATCCACCGCTCACCTTTATCAGATGAGCCTCTACATTGATGAACTCGCCGCAGAGATGGGACGCAAACCTTACAATATTAAGGAACTGATCGGCCTCAACCTGGTTGCAGATGGCGCAGACGATGTCGTTGTCGGTTTGCTCGGCGGCTCCGCTGGCACGAACTACGGCGAAAATAATTCGCTCATGGCCATCACGCGCAATTATTCCACTGCCGTGCTCATCACCGCGGGAATCATGGCCATGATACTTGGCTTCTTCGGCAAACTGGTGGCATTGGTCAATACCATGCCCGCGGCCGTCGTCGGCGGAT
>JAEURE010000354.1 GCA_016789485.1 Anaerolineales bacterium
ACCTTGGTGCCTTCAGAAACCTCAACATCGTTATTGGTGGTGCCACCATTTTCGAGGGTGGGGAGTTCCTTGACCAGGGAAGCCTTGTACTCGTAGTTCAAGTGGGTTTCCTGAGCAGGGCGGACGATCTGGTAGGCAATGTTGGCTACGAAAGCATCTTCAACCAGGGTGAACAAGGAAGCAGGTTCCTGTGTAAAGCCGAGGACGACAGTGTCTGAACCAGCCTTGGCCCATTCCTGAACGTTGTAGTTGTAGTATTCCTGTCCAGGGAAGGGAGCGAAACCGGTCAAATCAGCAGCGGTCGCGAAGGTTTCGGTGCGGTTGAACAAAGGAATGCTGGGGACGTCTTTGGCAAATTCCTGCTGTACGATGGTGTACGCAGCAATGCGGTCGTCTTTGATGAGGGTGTTGTTCGCCAACTTGATGTTTGTGCTGGCGAGTTGATTACACCAACCCATGCCGTTCTGACCCTGCCAGCCGTTCTCGGGCAGAGGAATCTGATCGCAAGCATAGAGTGTCTGACCACCAGGATCAGCCTGACCAACCCAAGCGAAAGCACCCAATTCATAGTCGCGGCGGGCGAGACCAGTGGTATCGCCGAACCACCAGGAAGCAGGAGCATGCAAGCGGATGATCTGAACACCGCACTCAGCCATCTGAGCTTCCCAAATGGCAGCCCAAGTCTGGCGGAACGCAGCGGATGTGGTTGTGAACTTCAGGGAGAGCTGGTCACCAGCGGCGTTGGTGCGGAAGTCAGCACCTTCTTGCAGGGTCCAGCCGGCTTCGTCGAGCAAAGCAGCGCCCTTGGCAGGATCGTATTCATACACGGTGACGTTCTCATCGCCAGCGTAGGCCCAGTGAGCGCGCGGGATGAAGGTGTTCATGACCAAGGAAGCCTGTTCTTCTTCGGTGAGAAGAGGATACACAGACTTGATCAAGTCAAGTTTGTTGGTGCAGTAGGACAAAGCCTGGCGCACGCGAAGGTCACCCAAGATCGGGTGAGGTGTAGTGAAGGAAGTCTGCTCATCAGCAGGAGCTTCAGTTGCAGCGGGTTCTTCCACAACAGCAGGAGCATCGGTTGCTACGGGGGCTGTGCCACCACAAGCAGAAAGGATTACACTGGCGATGACCAGCAAACCCATAACAAAAAACAAACGGTTTCGTAACATGGTTTTTTCTCCTCCAAAGAAGAAAATGTAGGGGGTTGATTTTTTCGGACACAAATTAAACTTACGCTTTATTTATATCTCTGACGTTTCACCTCCTTCATTAGTAAAAAACCTAAGATGGTTCCTTAAAACCAGCAAATTAGATTATACCTAATTCTTTAGGTACGTCAACACACGCCCCCCAGTATAAGATGTATAGTCTCTTTTAACAAAGAAAATACCCTCATAATCGATAAAAAACCCTACCAGAGAACTGTTTTTGTCGGTTTTTTAACATACTTTTCCCCAAAGGTTGTGAAAAAAATAGCGAATCGCCGTTTCCTTCTCCGCCGGCACTGGTTCGGCATCGAACAGCCAATTCTCCCCTTGAATCGATATAAAACAGCATATCATCGTTGACAAGCCCCACGTACTAACATAGAATTCAAATAGCATTCACCTTTGTTCAAGGAGCTGAATATGTTAAAGGAATTCAAGGAATTCGTCATGCGCGGCAATGTATTGGACCTTGCCATCGCAGTCATCATCGGCGGAGCATTCGGCAAGATCGTCGCATCCCTCGTCAACGATATCCTCATGCCGTTCATCGGCGCGCTATTTGGTGGAGGTCAATTCGCTGATCTTTCCTCCAGCGTCAATGGAGTCGAGATCTTTTGGGGATTGTTCGTCCAATCCATCGTGGATTTCCTTATCGTGGGCTTTGTCATCTTTATCATCGTCAAAGTTGCCAACAGCATGAAGAAGGCCCCTGCCCCAGCAGACCCAACAACAAAAGAATGCCCGCACTGCTTTAGCACCATTTCCATTAAAGCAACCCGCTGCCCCAACTGCACCTCTGAACTAAAATAAACTAGGAAAAGGCAAACAAAAATTCAGGCGGAGGTAAAACCTCCGCCTGAATTTTCCACTCACTCATAATGAACTTTCTCGACACACTTAACCCACAACAAAAAAGCGCGGTCACAGCGGCAGACGGTGCCGTTTTGGTCATAGCAGGCCCGGGGTCCGGAAAGACGCGGGTACTGACCCAGCGCGTTGCATATCTCATTGCATCCGAAGGAGTCCGCCCCTGGCAAATCCTCGCGGTGACTTTTACCAACAAAGCCGCAAAAGAAATGCAGGAACGCGTGAACTCCATGCTCAATGAGCAGACTACGGAAGGCATCATGCTCGGCACCTTCCATTCGATCTGCGTGCGCATTCTCAGGCGTGAGGCGGACCATCTTCCGCTTGAATCCAATTTTGTGATCTTTGATTCTGACGACCAGGAAAGGATCGTCAAAGCAATTATTCGTGAATTTAATTTAAATGAAAAGCTGTATCGTCCCGCCAGCATTCATGCAGCGATCTCACGCGCCAAGAACGAACTTATTGGCGCGGACGATTACCCGATCAACACCTATCGCGATGAAGTGGTGAAGCGCGTGTACGCAGAATATCAAAAGCGGCTTGTCTCCATGAATGCCGTGGATT
>JAEURE010000355.1 GCA_016789485.1 Anaerolineales bacterium
CCCGGCGACGGCTGTTTCCGCGTGGCTGCTTTGAACAATATTACAGTGGAACAGCTCCGCCAACTGAATTCAAAACTGGACGAGAATTGCACCCTTATCGAGGGCCAGGAATTGCTGATCGGCGTTGTGTCCGTTGCATTGACTCCAACCTCTGGGCCGCCGCCCGCGGCCGGGACGCCGACGGTCACTCCCACGCCTTTATCTGGTACCACGGAAGTCTGCGTTTTGCTGTTTGACGATGTCAATGGCAATGCGCTTCGCGAAGAAACCGAAGGAGCTGTTGCAGGCGGCGCAGTTAGTTTGACAGAAAACAACGGCAAATATTCCGCTGCATTGGATACGGTCATTCAAGCCGATCCTGAAGCCTATCAAGGCATTTGTTTTTCAGACATACCCGAAGGAAATTACAACATCACGGTCGGTATTCCAGATAATTACAACCCGACCATGGAATTGAACTATTCGCTGGATGTAAATGCGGGTGACCTTGCATTTGTCGATTTCGGTATTCAGTCTCAGGATGTAGTGGTTGACCCCGGCGCGGCTGCGGAAGACAATAATAGCGGCAGGTCTATAACTCTTGGCATTATTGGAGCTTTGTTTCTGCTGGGCGGCGCAGGGTTGGGATATTATGCCTGGCGTTCCGGGAAACCTGAAAGTAAACTTTCGGGTGGCGGAATTCTGAGGAAATAATCAGAAGCGGCATGAGGTCCAACCTCATGCCGCTTTTTTTAGCTTGAAGGTTTTTCGATGGAGAGGGGAGTGGCCGATTTGAAAAATGCGCTGGCAATGCATGGACGTGCCATAGCCTTTGTGACGTGAAAATCCATACCCGGGGTAGGTCTTATCCATTTCCATCATCTTCTCGTCCCGTGCGGTCTTTGCAAGAATGGATGCGCTTGCTATGCTCAGAGAGCGTTGATCACCTTTGACAAGCGCGGTTTGCGAAACATCAAGTTCGGGGAGTTCCAGGCGAAAATCTGTCAGTAAATAGTTGGGAAAAATTAGCAGCATTTCCAGTGCGCGGCTGGCGGCGAGGCGTGTGGCTGGGACAATTCCCAATTCGTCAATTTCATTCGCGGAGGCAAATCCGATTCCCCAAGTCAGAGCCGTCTCTTTGATGTGTGGCACAAGTTGGCTGCGCTTACGGGGAGTCAACTGTTTGGAGTCGCGTGCCCCGCTCAAGGTTTGGAAAAGAAGCGGATCATCCTGCGGCAGAATCACTGCTCCTACGCAGACGGGTCCAGCCAGAGCGCCGCGTCCGGCTTCATCCATTCCAGCAATATACTGAAAATTTGACCAGAGTCCCTGCTCAAAGGAAAGGTCAGGTTGAGAGATCATATTTGCCGCGGATTGCATTGTGGTGAATGCGGAATATGTCGCTGATCATTCGCAAGGCGTCGCGGACGGCGCTTACTTTGCTGTCTGCATCGTAATACCATCGAATGGGAATCTCTTTGATGCGTAATTTTTTTCGGCGGGCAATGTACAAGTTTTCAATGTCAAAAGACCAGCCCAGCAAAGTTTGCTGACTGAAGACGCTTTGGGCGGCTTCTGCGCTAAAGCACTTGAAACCGCATTGTGTGTCATTCAAGCCTGGCAGGATTAATAATCGAATTACAAGGTTAATGGCGCGCCCGCCTAGATGACGGTAGGGCGGTTCATTGTAGCGGATGGCTCCGGGCGCTTCCCGTGACCCAATGGCGATATCAAAGTCTGTAAGTCTTGGAGGGATGAAATTTTGAATCTCTTCAATGGGCATGGAGAGGTCGGCATCGCAAATAAAACGATAATCGCCATTGGCTTTGAGCATGCCAAAACGAACCGCATTGCCTTTCCCGCGTTGTTCTTCTTTATACACTTTTACATTGGGATGTCTGGAGGAAAACTCGTATGCCAGTTCCAGCGTGCGGTCAGAACTTCCGTTTTCCACAACAATTACTTCGAAAGAGTAATTTTGATTTTGGAGGAAATCAAGAATTTGCCCAAGCGTGCGGGGCAGGCGGCTCTCTTCGTTGTGAGCCGGGATGACGATGGACAGGAAAGGATTGTTCAAGTTTGATTATTGAAATAAGAAGAAGAAAATTCCGAACCCGGCGATAACGCAACACTCTACGATAAGCATCCCTGCCAGAAGGACAAGCTGTGAATTTGTCATTCCCAATGTTTTCTTTTTGACAGGTGCAGGTTTGGGGCGGGGAAGAGGGCGGGCGGGGTTGGGTTCGCGTTTGCTTTGCGGCAGTGAGTCTTCCGCTTCGCTGCCATCTTCAAATGAAAATCCCAGCTCGTTTGGGTTGAATTCCTTTGATGGGTCGGATGCATTAAAGATGGCTTGCGCTCGGGATGCAGGTTTTTCGCCTATTTCAAGCGGCACGGCTTCCAGCAATTCTTCTGCGGAACGCGGAGTAACAATGCGGTCTGCAAGGTCATAAATAGCGTCTGTCCGCAGGGCGGGGCGCGCTTGTAAAAGAGTCCCGGCAAACTGTTTGATCCCATCGCTTCGCACCACGCGAACAATCGGGCGGACAGATTCGATTTGCGCGCCGGGATCGCTTGCGATCAACACAGGCTCGATAGGCACCTGCACCTTGATCTTCTGATATTCCAGGTATTTTTGAAAGGCGAGCGCC
>JAEURE010000356.1 GCA_016789485.1 Anaerolineales bacterium
CAGGGACTCGGTTCCAAGTTGGAGATTGACCCGCAGCGCATCATCCCTGACGACAGCCTGTCTCTGAACGATGGAGCGATCATCAGCATGGAGTGGAGCGGACCGAAAGTTGAAGGCGGCTATTACTGGCAGAGTCTCATCAACGCTTCGAAAGCTTTTAAGATCGATCTGGATAAGCCGGTTAAAGAATTATCCAAAGAAGCGATGAAGATCGTTCTGTACGGAACCGGCGACAAACAGATTCAAATGACGTATCAGGGCGCGAATGGAAATGAATTCAAGTTCACGCGTGCTTTTGAAGGCGTCATCACCAACATGGAACGCCGCTATCGCGAGACAAATTCGGAATACATTCGCGAGAAAATTTCCGAGTTCATGTCTGACCGTCCCTGCCCAAGTTGCGGGGGCAAGAGACTCAATCCCGCTGCGCTTGCAGTGACCGTGGATGACGTCAACATTGTGGAAGCGAATTCATGGCCCGTGCTGCAAACGCTGGACTGGGTCAGGAAAATCTCAGGAAAGAATTCCCCGCTCACTTCAAAACAGAAAACGATCGCGGAGCGTGTTATCAAAGAGATCAGCGAAAGACTATCCTTCCTCGTTAATGTCGGTTTGGATTATTTAACCTTGAATCGCTCCGCTGTCACATTGTCCGGCGGCGAAGCGCAACGCATCCGACTCGCCACTCAAGTGGGTTCCCGTCTGGTGGGAGTTCTCTACGTTTTAGATGAACCGTCCATTGGGCTGCATCCGCGTGACAATGCGAGATTGCTGGAAACGCTCAAAGGTCTGCGTGATCTTGGGAATACCGTGCTGGTCGTTGAGCATGATGATGAAACCATCCGTGAGGCAGATTGGGTGATCGATCTTGGCCCCGCTGCTGGCGAGCATGGCGGACAAGTCATTGCCGAGGGCACACCGAAACAGATTTTGGCACACCCCAAGTCGTTGACCGGGCAATATCTCTCGGGACGGAAGCAGGTTGCAGTTCCGAAAAAGAGGCGGGAAGGCAACGGCAAGCTGTTGACCATTGTCAATGCGAAAGCAAACAACTTGAAGGGCGTAACTGTCCCGATCCCTCTTGGAAAGTTGGTTTGTATCACAGGCGTTTCAGGGTCGGGCAAATCCACTTTGATGAGCGACATCATGTACAACGCGCTTGCCGCAAAATTGATGGGCGCGCGCACGCAGGCCGGCGACCACGAACGCATTGACGGCATTGAACACCTCGACAAGATCATCAATATTGACCAGTCACCCATTGGCCGCACGCCGCGCTCGAACCCCGGGACGTATACTGGATTGTTCGATGAAATCCGCAAACTGTATGCCGAACTCCCTGAAAGCAAAGTGCGCGGCTACAAACCCGGACGTTTCTCTTTCAACGTGCATGGCGGGCGCTGCGAAGCCTGCCAGGGACAAGGCGAACTGCGGATCGAAATGCAATTCCTGCCCGATGTATACGTTCCGTGTGATGTATGCCACGGCAAACGCTTCAACCGTGAAACCTTGCAGGTTCTGTTCCGAGATAAATATTCCATCGCTGATATTTTGGACATGACCGTTGACCACGCACTGACTGAATTCCAGAACTATCCGCAAATGCAGAATAAATTAAAACTGCTTCAGGAAGTTGGGCTTGGCTATGTGCGGATCGGTCAGGCAGCGACGACTCTTTCAGGTGGTGAAGCGCAACGCGTCAAACTCTCGAAAGAACTCTCCCGCCGCGCCACAGGGCGGACACTCTACGTTCTGGATGAGCCCTCCGTTGGGCTACACGCAGCTGACGTTCACAAATTAATAGAAGTGCTGCAAAGATTGGTAGATACGGGCAACTCGGTTTTGATCATCGAGCACAACCTCGATATCATCAAAATCGCAGACTGGCTGATAGATCTCGGTCCGGAAGGCGGCGACCGAGGCGGCGAGTTGATCGCCCAAGGCACACCCGAACAGGTAATGAAGGTGAAAGAATCGTATACGGGGAAATACTTAAAAGCGCATGTGAAATAAAACGAACAATAGTCAAAAGCAGAAAGAGAACTACTTACTTTCTGCTTTTGACTATTACTTTTTAGACTTTCCCTGCCCACACAACATCCGTTTTTCAGGTAGAATTATTTTACATTGCGCGGGACATAACGTTGTATTCATCCCCGCTTTGTAAAAGGACAGGACTCAATGAATAACAAACCTCCCATTACCCCGACTTCTTCTTCGGATGTGATTAACGCCTACCGCAAGCGCAGACAGCGCCGAAGCCCAAACCTCGTTTACATCATTGCAGGCGTACTCGTTCTGGGTGGTCTTGGCTTGCTTATCTTCTGGCTCGTCAGCACTCCGAATAACCCGGTTTCAAACTTATTCGCCACAGAAACACCCACCCCAACCATTACCCCGTCGCCAACTAACACCTCAACTCCCACCCTGACCCCAACAGAAACACCCTCCCCGACCGTTACCCCCACGGCAACATTCTCAACCCCCTTCACTTATACGGTCCAGGCAGGCGATTATCTTGCGCTCATTGTGGAAAAATATAACCTTGGTGATGATGGAATTGCTCTTATTCTCTTGCTAAACCCATACAATGCGGACGCC
>JAEURE010000357.1 GCA_016789485.1 Anaerolineales bacterium
TGATCACAGACATTCATTCACGCAGTCATTTGCCATTTCTCGTTGGCGGTACAGGACAATATATCCGTGCAGTAACGGAGGGTTGGACTCCGCCCGAAGTGACACCTGATGAAAAGATGCGAAATGTTCTGGAAAAGATGAAAGAGGCGCGAGGGCTAGAGTGGCTACACGACAAACTCAGAGATTTAGATCCAGAGGCTGCTGAGAGAATTGATGCCCGAAATTATCGCAGAACCATCCGTGCGCTGGAAGTTATCTTCACCACAGGTAAAAAATTTTCAAAACAGCGCGGACAGAGTGATTCACCCTATCATTTAATTACCATCGGGTTGATCCGTCCGCGGGCCGAGCTTTATCAACGTGTGGATGAGCGTATTGACGTGATGTTCGCAAGCGGATTCATTGATGAAGTAAAAGGGCTGCTAAATAAAGGCTACTCGTCCGACTTGCCAGGCATGTCTGCGATTGGGTATCGGGAATGTGTCAGAGTAATAAAAGGCGAATTCACAATTGAGCAGGCAAAAGCGGAAATGAAGCGTATCACTCGCGTGTTTGTGCGCAGGCAGGCGAATTGGTTCAAGGAGTCAGATCCGCAAATCAAATGGTTTCATCAAAATGAAAAAAATGTACGCGAAGAAATCGTGCAATTTATCCGTAACTCGCTGTAATTTCAGGTGTTGTAATTGACTTTTAATATTTTCACGTATATACTTGCGCCAGAATCATCTTCACTCAACAACCCAATGGAGGAGGAAGCATGGACAGCAAGTTATGGCAAAAGAATTATGACAAAGGGGTGCCAACCACAATTGAATATCCGAAAGCGCCGTTATTCCATTTTCTTGAGGATGCCGCGCGCAAATATCCTGACCGCGCCTGTACGATCTTCAAAGGCGCGGTTGTTACTTATAAGGAGATGGATGAAATTTCGAATCGGTTCGCTGCCGCGCTCGTGGATATGGGAGTGAAGAAAGGCGACCGTGTCGGTATTTTCATGCCGAACTCGCCGCAGTTCGTAATGGCTTATTACGGCATTCTAAAAGCAGGCGGCGCAGTGGTTGCCACCAACCCGCTTTACACTCCTCCCGAGATCGAACATCAAGCCAGCGATGCGGGCATTGAATACATGTTCGTGATGACGAACTTTTATGAAACCATCAAGAAGGCTCAACCGAACACCAAGATCAAGAAATTGATCGTGACGAATTTAAAGGAATCCCTGCCGCCAGTTTTGCGAATCCTGTTCACCCTGGCAAAAGAAAAGAAGGGCGGATTCAGGATCGAGGGCGGCCTGCGAGACGGCGATATATGGTTCCAGGATGTGCTTGCAAAATATAAGGACGCCTCCAAACCCAACCTGGAAATTGACCCCGACGATACTGCATTGTTCCAATATTCAGGCGGGACCACCGGCGTATCAAAGGGCGCGGTTGCCATGCACCGCAATGTAGTTGCCAACACACTCCAGATCAAATCATGGATGCCCGGGCTTGAAGCAGGCAAGGAAGTGGTGTTAATGGCAATTCCGCTCTTCCATGTCTATGGCATGGTGGCGGGAATGAACTTTGCAATGGCAAACGGCGCGAGCATGGTCATGGTCCCCAACCCGCGTGACTTGAAAGACGTGCTGGACAATATCTCGAAATACAAGGCAACCATCTTCCCCGGCGTGCCGGCTTTGTATAACGGTATTAACAATCACCCAGATGTGAAGGCGGGCAAATACAATCTGTCTTCCATTAAGGCGTGTATCTCTGGCTCCGCTCCTCTGCTGCGCGAAACCAAAGAGCAGTTCGAAAAATTAACTGGCGGCAAGGTATTCGAAGGCTTTGGTCTCTCCGAGGCGCCAACCGCCACACACTGTAACCCGCTTTCAGGCGAGAACAAGACGGGTTCCATCGGTATGCCTCTGCCTGACGTGGAATGCAAGATCATCAGTCTCGATGACGGCGAGACCGAACTCCAACAAGGTGAAATCGGTGAGATCGTCATCCACGGGCCGCAGGTGATGAAGGGCTATCACAACATGCCCACTGAAACAACCAACACGCTCAGAACATTGAGCGATGGCAAGGTCTGGCTCTTCACAGGCGATATTGCTCGCGTGGACGAAGATGGTTACTTCTACATCGTTGATCGCAAGAAAGAACTCATCAAACCCGGCGGTTATCAAGTTTGGCCCCGTGAGGTGGAGGAAGTAGTTGCCGCTCATCCCAAGGTAATGGATGTGGGCGTGGCTGGCATCCCAGATCCGTACCGCGGCGAGACCGTCAAGGCGTGGGTTGTAGTAAAGCCCGGAGAAAATTTAACCGAAGAAGAACTCAAAGCCTTCTGCAAGGAAAGACTAGCCGCGTACAAAGTTCCCACCCATTATGAGGTTAGAACGGAATTGCCAAAGACCACGGTCGGCAAGATTCTGCGCCGCGAACTGCGCAGCCCGCCGAAGCCGTAGCGCCCGCTGGTGCCGGACCGTGTGGTGCCGACCACCAGGGCACCCGCCAACGGCCTCCACCGGTGCCTCCCGCCTGCCGCCCGTCCTCGACGCAG
>JAEURE010000358.1 GCA_016789485.1 Anaerolineales bacterium
ATCATACATTTGTGACACTTTGTACAATAGTGAAGTGTGTCATATTAAGTTTTGTTTAATGTCATATAAAAATTGGTATAATCCGATAAGTTTTATTTGAGATAGTGTTTTAGTTTGGAGGTAGTATGGAATCGTTTCAAAGAGAAGCAATGTCAGTGGATGTGGCCTCTCGCTTGCGCGAACTGCGAGAATCGAGGGGGATTTCCATGCGCACACTCGGCACAAAAAGCGGGTTGTCTGCCAACGCTCTTTCAATGATCGAGCGCGGGAAGACTTCGCCTTCGGTAAGCACACTTTACAAATTGGCTGATGCGTTGGGGGTTTCGATTACAGCTTTTTTCGACAGAGAAACGGAAAAGAAGCAGGTCGTATTCTTGAAATCGGATGAACGGACACGCATGTCATTTACACGCGGAGTGTTTGAGGCGTTAGGCGGGGAGCAGTTTGTCGGCAGGGTGGAGCCGTTCATGTTGACGCTGGAGAGCGGCGCTTCCTGCGGCCAGCATGGCATGGTGCACAGCGGACACGAATTTGTATTTTGTCTGCGCGGTCAGTTGGATTATTTCGTTGAAAAGGAAGTCTTTCACCTCGAAGCAGGCGACAGCCTGTTATTCGCTTCAAAATTGAGTCATCGCTGGCGCAACCCAAGTACGAATGTAACAAACGCTTTGATCATTATTTCGGGTTTTGCGGAAGGCGAACAGCCGCATGTGATGCATTGGAAAAAGGGACAATAAGATAATAAAAAAGACGCTGACCAAAAGTCGGCGTCTTTTTTATTATTGATAAACTGTTACGCGTACATTCCCCAGTCCAGCGCGGATGGATCTTCCATCATCGAAAAGTCCCACATTTCCATGCCCATGTTGATGGTGACGGGCATGTTGAGTCCTTCGGTTGCCTTGGCTTTGGTCATTTCGATCATGGCTGGGCCATAGGGGCAGAAGGGTGTTGTGAGGATCATCTTCAGGCTGGCGATATTATTTTCAACTTCGATATCGCGGATCAAACCTAACTGGATGATGCTCATTCCAATTTCGGGGTCGATCACCTCTGACAGTTTGGCGCGGGCTTCCTTTACCAATTCCGGATGGGTGGTGTGGATGGTCCACTGGATTTCTTTAATTTCTTCGCTCATGGTTCCTCTACTAAATTATGAGTGTTTTGCCGTTTTTACTTCCGCAGACTGGACAACGTATGTACAGTGTGCGCCGCCATCCAGAATACATTGGACTTTGTTTGCCGGTAACGCAAGCATTTTTGAGATCAATGTCTGATCAACAGTGCAGACTTCAGGATGTGCGATCCCGATCTGATAATACGGGCAGGAGATTTCGTGGATCTGGTATTGACCGCCATCCTTTTTCTCCCATTCCACTGTAAAACCTTCCTGCGCCAGCATTTCTTTGACGAAGTCTAGGCGTTCTTCCATACCCAGATTTTTCATGTCTTCTGTATATTCGCTGGCGAGATCTTCGGCAATCTGATTGAATAATTTTGCCACCACCGGCCCGGGCATGGTTTCTTTCATTTGGGAAAGAAGTCGTGTAGTCAATTTCATATAGCGTGTGGGGAAGTGTTCCATGCCTTCGTCGGTAAGCACATACACCAAGCGCGGGCGTCCCACTCCATGGCGCTCCTCCTGCCCTTCAACCAATCCCTCCATTTGAAGGTTGGTTAGGTGATGGCGTACAGAGATGGGGTTGATTCCAACCGCTTCGGCAAGATCGTTGATGGTGGAACGTGGTTTTCGAAGTAAAGTCTGTAAAATTTTGTCTCGCGTAGATTTCATACAGGGCAGTATAACTGCCCTGTAAGTTCCTGTCAATATACTAGATAAATATCATAAATATTTTGTCTGATTTGATGTGTTAGCGGATGTTGACTGTAAATACCGACCAACTACTCCAATTTCCAACTTTATCTTTCGCGCGGACCCGCCAGTAGTAGGCTGCGCCTTTGGCAAGGGTTTTCGTTCGAATGGAGGTTTTGCTTGTTGTGTCTCTGAACTCAGGGCTTGAGAAATCCGAATTATTGTCAAGCTCAATTTGGTACTGTACTACGCCGTCTAGCGGGTTCCATTGCAATGTGGGTTGTATAGGGGCGCTTGTATTATTGGGAGGGCTGACAAGTGTCGGCGCAGGAGGAGGCGTGGTATCTATTGTGATGATGTACGGTTTGCTGAATTTTCCAGGTGATCCAGCGGCATTGTATGCCCGCACTTGCATGAAGTATGTTCCGTCTGCCAGCGGAGAGACTGGCGTGAAATTTGTCTGATTGATGGTTTGAGTCCACACAATTTGTGTGAAGTTGGCATCTTGCGCGATGAAGATTTCATACGCTTGCGCATTGCGGACTGTGCCCCAGGAAAAGTTCGGTCTAGGTATGTTTGTCAGTGTGGTGCGGCTCAAAATATTCGGCGCAGGAAAATTGACAGTTATTTTTGCAATGGTAAATGATTCGCCGTTCGTAAAGCTTCCATCAATGAGTTTGTTCCCAGCGAGATCAGTAATGCTGCCGTTATCGATCAAGTCAAGACGAAGC
>JAEURE010000359.1 GCA_016789485.1 Anaerolineales bacterium
AAATCCACCAATGTGTGCCATGTATGCCACGCCGCCCGTGTCTGTGGTTGCTGCTATGGAACCGATGCCACTAAATAACTGCAGAACGATCCAGAAACCAATCACCATCAACGCGGGTGCTTGCACAACCCGCTGACCCTGTAAAACTCGAATCCTGCCTTTGGGAAACATCAAAATATAAGAACCAAGCACTCCTGCGATGGCACCCGATGCACCCAGATTGGGGATATTCGAATCAAGACTGAACATCAACTGAGCAAATGTTGCCCCAAGACCGCAGAGCAAATAAAAGATCAGGAACTTTGTATGCCCGAAGCGATCTTCCACATTGTCGCCGAAGATCCATAAATAAAGCATATTGCCGCCCAAATGAAGCAACCCGGCATGCATGAACATGGAAGTGAACAATGTTGGAAAATCAGCAACAGGGTTGGCAAGGAAGCGGCTGGGAATAAAAGCCCATTGCATGATAAAAGCGTCACCGCCGCTCATCTCTACAAGAAAAAACAGGATATTCAAGACGATCAATGCGTAGGTAACAAAAGGGATTAATCTACGAGAGCTATTGTCATCACCAATTGGTAACATAAGATGTATCTCCTTTTATTCTGATTGGAGCATCACGATTTCACATCAAACGAAGATAAATCATTTCCAGAACCATCGGCTGGCTGGTTTGGATCTTTCTTTATCAGCGGGTCAGTTGGCGCGGCGACCTCAACGACCGGCCCGCCATCATCCTCCCAACGCAGGCTGGTTTCAACCACGGCCTTTCTCTTCTCGGTTGGTGACATATTGCCTGGATTCTTGCCATAAATCAATCGCCTGAAATAGCGGAACAATCTTAAGTTATATATTTTTTTATTCATTGCTAGCCACCCAGACTATCATTGGCAAGAAGCTGATCTCCGAGTCGTGTATGTTTCGATAATGTCGCAAAAGAATATTGATCAGGCTTGTATTCAATTTGCACATTATTTTCCTTGTATTCCACCGGAAACAATACATCCTCAGGACAATATGGATATGGAGGCACCCAATCTTTGGAAGGGGTTATTAAAGAAGCGGGGAAGAAGTCCATATACCGGCTTCTTTCATTGCCGTTAATTTGAAGGAACCCCGAGGTCTTGGTTAAATGGCGGACCGTGTTCATGGGAATAACAACAAGACGTTCTGGCGGAAGGGTGCTGCCATCATTCATCGAATTAAGTTCATCTTGTTGGCTGGTTAATTTTCCGCGAACGATCATGGCGATCACGCGCCGGTTACTGGGATTTATAATCACCTGATGTACGACTCCGGGCACCCAGTCAAGAAAATAAATGGTTTGCCCGATGGCTGGCTGCAGGAACGGTTGATCCTGTACCATCTGCTCATTCCCGGGGATTTGAATGTTATTAATAACGCCGCGGGTACTGGGATTGTCCGATATACATTTCTCCGCTAGCAGCCTGACATTATTACTTTTGACGGTCCCATTTACAGATACTACTCCATGAGATGCACCCGTAAAAAACTTACAACCATACGTATGTTCCAAATCTCCCAGTGCCGCTGCCACATCAAGTGTCAGTTTGTCGTCTGACACGAGATTGTTTTTTATTTCCACAATCCCAGAAATCGCATGAAGGGCATTTTCAATCCGTTTCTGGCTGTTTGAACTTGAAATATGACCGTTCAAGGTAACGACCCCATTTTTGAAATGAACATCGATCTCGTGATAGTCTAACGCTCGCAGAATGTCGTCTTTCCAAAGGATATCGGCTATCTCTGCTTTTACACCTGCATCCCTTTTTTCAACCGGACTGAGGCTTTTTCCATGCTCCAATAACAGGATACGTTCTTCGCACCTCGAAACCTGTGCAGGGCTGTCTTCGTGGATTTGTTCACTCAACATGATGTCTTCCTTTTCAAACCGAAGAGCAATGTAAAAATGCGCTTCGGCAAAAACAACTTACACCTCAGAAATAAACCGGTGAATTCCGATCAAGATAAAAATCCAATAATAATTAAACCAACAATAGCGATACTCAAAAAATAAATACCGCTGGAGCGATAAGCTCCCGGAGAGGCAGAATGACCAAAGAAGCTATGAATCCATAGCAGGATGGTCATCAGGATCACAAACTTAAGCATGGAAATCCATCATTTCATTGAACGATCAAAAGAATCGCCATCACAGGCACAGCCTCCTGTTAAGAGACCGTGCCTGAGAAGGGGATTGAGATCAACGATTGATTATGAACAAGATACCTGCGATCAACGCGCAGACTCCTGCAACAACGCTTAATATTCCACCAAGGCCTATACCCAGAAGACCCAGTCCTGTGATGATCAAAAATATTCCAAGCAAGACCCATTTCAATCTATCATTCATTTCAATTCTCCTTTGGGTAAAGCTATCTGCAAAAACTGTGAAGTTCTATCTCACAACCCGGGCACCGTCAGCAACAAAGCATAGCTGGCGAGTCCTGAAACGATCCCTTGCTAAGCAAGTATCTCAAGGGCCATCGTTTTGGATATTAGGAACCCTG
>JAEURE010000035.1 GCA_016789485.1 Anaerolineales bacterium
TCTCCTTCACCACTCCCGAAGATGGACTGGCAGGATTCATCCGTCTCTCTCTCCCGAAGGCAGGCTCGCCAGAAACAGGCATTCCCGAGCTTGATGGCGCAGCCCTCATCCGCGAAGTGCATGTCTATGGTCAATCGCTCGAAGTCGGCTCCGAAAAAACAGGCGCCGCACAACACGCGGGACTTGGCACACGTCTGCTGGAAGAGGCGGAAAAAACCGCAAAAGAAAACGGCTACGAAAACCTTGCAGTCATCGCAGCCGTTGGCACACGCAATTATTATCTAGACCGCGGCTTCAAACGCGGCGAATATTACCTCGTGAAGAGAATCTAACTTCCCAATTCCTTTAACCGCTTAAGACGGTCAGGCTCGCTTTCTGCCAGCCATGCATCCTTACTCAACACTTCATAAGCGGTTGCAAAATAAGGCTTCGCTTCCTTTTCACGCTTCAACGCCAGCAAACACTCCCCGATCTCTTCCAGCACGTAGCCATCCGTCTCACTCGCAGCTTCCAATTCCGCGCACAATCTCATCTGCTTGGATAACGCCTCATCAAGGCGATTAAGCGAACGCAGTGTCCGCGCCACGCACCAGACGGCGATACGAATCTCGCTCACGCCTCCTTTCGACCTGCGGAATGCTTCAGCTTTCTGGAAGATCTCCAACGCTGATTCATATTCACCCATGTCATGATATGCCCAGCCCGTATTGTTGTAGAGCGAGCCAAGCCAGTTGCGCGCTTTTTCCTGTCCCGAAGATTCTGCCATTTGAATGGCTTGCAGGTTCAAGGTCAGGGCAGAGGCGGGGTCGGCGATGATCCCCAGCATATGAATTGCATCCACTGCATGGGAATCTTCGCCAAGCGCCTTTGCCAAATCCAATGCCTGCTCGAAAAACGGTTTCGCCTTGTCCGCCTGCTTCGACGAATTAAAAACCCGCCCGCGCTCCAGCAAATAACGGACTTTTGCACGCGAAGGACTTTCATCCAATTGCTTTTCAACCCGATCCAGGGTTTGATGCGCTTCATCGAATTTTCTTTGCAATCCCTGCGTGCGCGCAATCTGGGTCAACAATTCAAGATAGGGATATTCATTTTCAGGGAACTGTGGCAGCAACTCGCGGAATTTCGTTTCTGTCTGATCAGGAGCCGAATAATCCCAGAGCGAATCAAAATCAGGAAGGTTCTGCTGAGGCATAATTTTTTCTCCTACGTATAAAAGTTGTTTGGATGATAATCCGATTGCATGCAGAGGGCAACCTGCTTTGGAAGAATGATGCAATGGTAAGATATAAAACTTATTGGATATCGGAATTATGTACAGCAGGAAAAACAGCAAGAATCGGGTGGATTTCTTATTTCCCGGGAAATACAATTACCAATATCCATATTGGAAATTTACAAACAACAAGCGTCTTAAATTATTGGAGTTAACTTGAAAACAAAACACTGGTTCGTTTTTATCACTCTGGGATTGATCTGGAGTTCGTCCTTTCTATGGATCGAACTTGCACTCAGGGAAATCGGTCCGCTTACCATCGTCGCCTTCCGTGTCTTCTTCGGGCTTTTGTTCGGCCTTGCCGTGATCATTTTCCAGCGCGCACCCATGCCGCGCACCGCAAAGGAATGGACGCCGCTCATCGTGCTGGGTCTGACCAACATCGCCATTCCTTTCTTTCTGATCACATGGGGACAGAAATCCATTGATTCGGGCGTTGCTTCCATCCTCGATGCAACTGTGCCGCTTTTCACCATCCTCGCCGCGCACTTCATCCTGCACGACGATAAAATGACCATCCCAAAAGTGCTGGGCTTGCTGGTTGGTTTCGCAGGCGTGGTTATCCTCATGAGCAAGGACATCGGCGCATCCAGCGGCTCTTTGCTGGGACAATTGGCAGTCATCATTGCCTGTATCTTTTACGCCGGCAGTTCCATCTATGCCCGCAAATTCACTGAAGGCACGTTAGGGATTCTAAGGAGCATGGGGCCCTTGGTTTCCGCCACAGCAGTGATGGGATTCTCAGCATTCATTTTTGAATCGCCGTTTAAAATCCCCACACTATCCCTCACCTGGATCGCGCTGCTCTGGCTGGGCATTCTCGGCTCCGGATTGGCATTCGTATTGTTATACTATCTGATCCATGAGATCGGTCCCACCCGCGCCACCATGGTCACATATCTGTTCCCGCTCGGCGGTGTCACCCTTGGCGTGATCTTCCTCAAAGAAGAATTGACCTGGCAGGTGATCACTGGCGCCGTCCTCATTATCAGCAGTCTCGTCATCGCAAACTGGAGTTCAAAAAACGCATGACACATCATTCAGGTTTTGTTGCCATCATCGGACGACCCAATGTCGGCAAATCCACATTGGTCAATGCATTGCTGGGTCAAAAGATCGCGGCTGTTTCGCCCCGCCCGCAGACCACCCGCCGCCGTCAGCTTGGCATTCTCACCCTTGAAAACGCGCAAATCGTTTTCGTGGATACGCCCGGCATACATCACGCTCGTCACAAACTTGGCGAATTCCTGAATTACGAAGCCGAGGAAGCTCTTGCGGGTGTGGATGTGATTCTCTGGCTCGTGGATTCATCTTCCTCGCCTACAGAGGATGATATCCATATTGCGGAACTGCTCAACAAGATATCGCTTCGTACTCACCGATTGCTGGTCTTAAACAAAATAGACACCATCGGCGCTGACGAAGTGTCCGCTCGCAGCGAAGAATATGCCAAATTATGGGATCAAGCCACAGTTAAAAAAGTATCCGCAGAGAAGCGGCTTGGGCTGGGTGAACTGCTCGAGACTCTGATTCAGTCCCTGCCAGAGAGACCGCCTGAATATCCTGAAGAACAAATCACAGATGCGTACGAGCGCGATATTGCCGCAGACCTTTTGCGTGAAGCCTGCCTGCTCCAGTTACGGGACGAGGTGCCGCATAGTTTAGCCGTGCGCGTGGATGAATTCAAGGAACGCGAGAACGGCATGGCATACATCGCCGCAACCATTTTCGTGGAACGTGAATCACACAAGGGAATCGTGATTGGCGAAGGCGGAAAAATGCTCAAGTCCATTGGCAGTGCGGCGCGCAAAGAGATCGAGGATATGAGCGGACGGAAAGTTTTCATCGAATTGCGCGTGAAGGTTTCCAAAGACTGGCGCAATAATCAAAATGCCTTGAATCAATTCGGGTATGCGAAAAGAAAGTGATCCTTCCTTCTTTTGAAAGAGAAAAGAATCAACGTCCCTTCAGCGGCTTGAACCCTTCTCCCAACGCTTCATGAGCGACCCCGATCACCATAAAGGCTTCGGGGTCGCTTTCATGCACAATGGCTTTAAGGGAAGCCACCTCCGCACGATTAACCACGCAATACAACACGGGACGTGAATTGCCTGTATAGCCGCCTTTGCCTTCAAGGTAGGTCACACCGCGCTCCAATTCTTCGATCACACGGCTGGTAACTTCTTCGGGTTTTGCGGTCACGATCATCGCTGTACGAACGGTAGCTCCGCCCTCAAGAACGGTTTCAGAAACAAGCCCGCTGACGTACAACGTGATCATCGCATACAAAGCCTGCTTCCAACCAAAGATAAATCCGGCAGATAGAATCACAGCCGTATCCACGATCAGATAACTTTGGGTCATGGAAATGCCGCGCCAATGGTTGAGAATGCGCGCCAGAATATCCGAGCCGCCGCTGGTGCCGCGTGCGCGATACACCATTCCATACCCAATACCGCTGAAGATGGCACCGTAAAGCGAATTGAGAAAAATATCGCCGTTCAGGTCATTAATAAGAATCTGGGAATAGGAAATAAAGGCGGGAATCTTCAAAAGTAAATCTGTTAAGAGTGAATACGTGACGATGGAAACCGCTGTCCGCATGGCAAATTTGAATCCGCCGAGATAACGCCAGCCCAGCAAAAAAAGCGGGATGTTACCAAGGAGCACCATTAAACCGATGGGCCAGCCGGTGAAGTGATTGATCAACTGGGAAATACCGCTCACCCCGCCTGAAGCAAGATTAGAGGGGATAAAGAAGAGGCGCAGGCTGACAGCCTGTATCAGGCTCGAAATAAGTATCAAAAGATAATCGCGAATGGTGGACCAATATTTTTTCATGATAATTCCTTCCGGGGAGCGTATTATATCCGAGCAAATCCCCTCTTTACTTTTGGTACAATCAGCCTCTATGAAAAAATGGCAAATTTGGCTCGGGGTGCTGATCAGCATCTTTTTTATCTGGCTTGCTCTGCGCGGCCTTCACCTGGAAGATTTCTGGAACGCGGTACAAAAAGCAAATTACATTTGGCTTCTCCCCGGCATTGGCATCTATTTCATCGGGGTATGGATTCGGGCATGGCGCTGGCATTACCTGCTGAGCCCTATCAAGAAAATCCCCACAAAGACCATGTTCCCCATCACGACCATCGGCTACATGGGCAACAACATCTATCCTGCCCGCGCAGGGGAAGTGTTACGAGCAGTGATCTTAAAACGCAGGGAGGGCGTGCCCGTCTCTGCTTCCCTCGCGACCATCATCGTGGAGCGTATTTTTGACGGCGTAGTGATGCTGGCATTCGTCTTTGTCAATCTCTCTGAACTCGCCAAACTGACGGGTGCATCCGGTTTCGTAGGCAACATTCAACAAGTGGCAATTTATGGAACGGGCATCTTTCTCGGCGCGCTGGTTGTCTTTTTGCTGGCAGCCATGTTCCCGCAGGTGACCGCGAAGATCGGCATTAGGGCTATCGAACATTTGACTCCGCAGCGCCTGCATGAAAAGCTTGGCGGCATTATGCACAAATTTCTGGACGGGCTCGCTTCGCTGCGCTCTCCCTTTAACGTGTTAATGGTCTTTTTTACTTCGGTCATCATCTGGCTGCTGGAGACGGGCAAATACTGGTTCGTGATGCACGCCTTCGACTTCAACGTTTCCTTCTTTGCGTTGATGCTGATGAATGGCATTGTCAATCTTGCAACCACCATCCCGTCTGCGCCGGGGTATATCGGCACGTTCGACGCACCGGGCATCGCGGTCTTAACCGCTTATGGTGTGGATCAGGCCACCGCGGCGGGATACACACTCACTTTACACGTTGCTCTTTGGCTTCCCATCACCATACTGGGCGCGTATTATCTGGCGCGTGAGGGAATCAAGTGGAGTGATACACTCAGGACAGAAATAGAGAAATAATTACGATCATGTCACTGTGAGGATTGCTTTGGGTAAATAACAAGTACGCTCTCGCAATGACATTGGATGAGGAAACATGAAAATAGCAATTATCGGGGCAGGATACGGCGGCATGGCAGCCGCATGGGATTTGAAAAAGGCGGGGCATGATATCACCATTTTCGAGTCTGCAAATTATGCAGGCGGACTGGCGAGCGGATTCAAAGCCCTACACTGGAATTGGTCACTGGAAAAGTTTTATCACCACTGGTTCCAAACAGATAACGAAATGCTTGGATTGATCCGCGAATTGGGATTGGAAGACAAGGTGATCTTTCCGCGCCCGCTGACGGTGATGTACTACAAAAAGAAATGGTATCCCTTTGACTCAATCATCAATGCGCTGTTGTTCCCCGGGCTTGGCTGGGGATTGAACAAGATCCGCTTCGGCTTCGTTGGGTTGTTCCTGCGCATCACGAACAATTGGCGCGCGCTGGAAAAGGTCACTGCCCATGAATGGATGTTGAAATGGGCTGGCAAAAAAGTGTACGAGCAGATGTGGGAACCGCTCTTGATCGGAAAGTTTGCTTCCTTCTACAAAGATGTCAACATGGCGTGGTTGTGGGCACGCATGCATGCGCGTACCACACGTCTTGGCACATTTGAAGGCGGCTTCCAAAAGTTCGCGGATCTGTTTGCAGAAAAGCTCAGGAAGCAGGGTGTGGAGATTCGGCTTGGGGTGAGCATCAAATCCATTAAGCAGGACCAGGCGTCCCGAAGTTTGAGCGTGGATGATGAATCCTTCGACAAGGTCCTGGTGACCACGTCGCCGAATTTGATGGCAAAGCTGTGCCCGAGTCTTCCTGAAAATTATTTGAAGGGACTGCTGGGATTGAAGTCGATGGGCGCGGTGGTGATGACGCTCTCGTTGAAACATTCGCTTTCAAAGGACGGGTATTACTGGTTCAACGTGCCAAAGGGTGAGGGGTATCCATTTTTGGCTCTGGTGGAACACACAAATTTTGTGCCAAAGGAAAATTTTGGCGGCGACCACATTGTGTATGCGGGCGATTATTTGGAACTGGGGCATGAATATTTTTCAATGAGCGATGATGAATTATTGGAACGGTTTATTCCCGCCTTCCAAAAATTCAACCCCGAATTTTCACGCGAGTGGATTCAAAAGATCTGGGTGCATAAAACGAATTATGCACAGCCTGTTCCGTTGGTTGGACATTCGAAAAACATTCCCGATATCCAAACGCCGATCGACGGCTTGTACTTTGCTTCGATGAGTCAAGTCTACCCGTGGGATCGCGGAACGAATTTTGCAGTGGAAATTGGCAGACGCGCGGCGAGGATAATGAAATAAGTACAAGCATAAAAAAAACGAAGGCGGCTCACCACCTTCGTTTTTTTTATTTCACCACTAGCGTATATTCCCACTCCCCTATCTGACCGCTAACATTGGTTCCGAGGCATCTGGCAACGACCTTGAACGTAAACGTGCCTGATTCTTCGGGTGCACCGCGAATGCGCGCCTTGTCTTCGTGAGCGGATTCGTCGAATTCAAAGATCAATCCCTGCGGTAATGTCCCTTCGGAAACATAAAAACTATAGACCGGCGTCTCGTTTTGTGAAACCTGAATCTCCACATCGTATGAAATACCCATGCGTGCTTCAGGCAGATCCGCTGGGGTAAATGCCAGTTCAGGTCTGTTCATTCTCCAGCAGGCAAGGGAAGAAAGGGTCAAGGCAACTATTGAAAGAAAAACGGAGATGCGTTTCATAGAAAAAACTCAGGTGCGAAGGTCAGATAATTCTCGAACTTCCCAAATGGAACGTTGCTCATCAAAATAGCGGAGAACGAATCGATTTTATATTGTCTGGATGTCAAATAATCTACCGCTTTGCGGTTGACCAGCGGCACAGAGACGCCAAACTCTCCCCCCTTTTCCGCCATCTGGCTTTCGGCATGCGCCAACACCGCAGGAAAATCGTCATCATTCAGCACCGCAAACGGACCGTGGTTGCCGCCAATATAGCCGTACCCAACCACGTTTCCGCCGCGTTTGTACACAAATCCTTCGCGGACGCGAGCCAGCCATTGATGGATTCCTGCGCGAGTATGCTCGACAATTTCACGATCCATGCGGTTGATGGAATCAAGATGGAGATTCAGGTCCAACTTCTCAATGCTCAGGTCGGTCTGCACTTCCACCTTCTCAGCAGTGCGGGAAAAATACTTGAGCATAAAACGTCCATACACACCCATCTTCATATAACGATATAAGGCACGCTCATCCAGCGTGGCGATGATGGTGCGATATTGCGCGCCGCGATCCGCAAAGGCGCGGGACAATAACCCGCCTCCCACTCCCGCTGATTGTTGACTCGGGTCTACAAAGAACTCGGTCAACTCTTGAAGCCCGTCATGCTCAATGGTTCGCGCATACCCCAGGATCCCGCCGTCTTTTTCCGCCACCCAGAATTGAGAAGAAATTTGAGCCAAAAAATCGAACAGTGGCTTGCGTTTCTCCCAGATGGACGCCAGCATCTCAGGGTCATTTCCGCCCGTGATAGCCATGACATTCATGCGTTCACTATAATCCATAATGGATTTGAGAAATACCTTGAATGCAGAAAACGAGTCGTCGAGCGTGCCAATGCGGTAGGTAATTGTCACTGAAAAAATCCTTTTTCAATAAAGCAGTCTCAAATTATTATAACATTCAGGTTTTGATAAAAAGTCCCTCGAATTTTCTGAATTCGAGGGACTTTTATTCGTTTCGTCATTCACCGCGAGCGTGGGGATACGGGCTCCAGTTACACAAGTTGATGAATGGCGTCGTTAATCCGCCTTCAACGAAGAAGGATTTCATCAATCCATTGTCGTTGGCATAGGCTCCTTCGAGGTTGTAGCCGGGCGCCCATGCGTAGGCATAATATCTTCCCGCAGGAACCAAAACGCTGTAGGTGATCTGGTTCTCCACGATGGCAAACTGAATGCGGTCTCCCGTGTGCACGTTCTCGATGTAGAGAGTCATGGGCGGGTTGAACTCGCTCGGATAGCACAGGTTCCCACCCACCGTACCATGTGGAATGTCTGATACAGGTTTCTTCACCTGAATATCCACATAGAAAGCTACGTTGGCTTTGTCTCCTGTTCCAAAGAGCGCGCCAGAGGGATTGCGCAGCATCCAATTACCGGTGTATGGACCGGGGTTGGTCGGGGCAGTCAGTGTTACAGAGATATCCACAGTCTGTCCGGGCAGGACTGTTCCAGGCAAACGGAGTGCGGTTGTTCCGCCCATTTGCGTGCCGCTGCTGAAGACAAGCATGTAATCAGATGTCCATGTGCAGGTGCCGCGGTTCTTCAAACGCCATACTTTTGTAAATGTTTCGCCGGGTGCAACGACTGTGCCATCCGGGAAGTTGACATCCTTGACGAATGCGACCCAGTCACAATATGTTACGGGAGGCATAGGCGTGGAAGTTGGCGCAGGCGTATTGGTCGCGGGGACAGCCGTCAGCGTGGGAGGAAGCGGCGTCTGCGTTGGCGCGTTAAGAGTCACCGCAAACATAGTCTGTGTAACCATGGCTTGAACCGTGGCTTGTGGGTCCACAGGTTCAGGCTGGCCTGCCTGAAGCAGAGGCATCGCCAGAACGCTGATGGGAATCAACGCCAGCAAGCCCAGGATTAAAGTACCGAAAATAATAATAATTGTGTTGGTTGTTAGTTTCATTTTTACCTCTATTCTTTACAACAGAAATTGAACGAAACCAACGCCTAAAAAGTTCCCGCATTTCGGACATTTAAAATAGGATAAAATTCCTATTGATGATCAATTCAGACGCTCTGACTCCCTTGATCCTGTCTGCTTTTACGAAGGAAATCACCTGGCTGGAGGCTTCCTCCCGCTATTCTCTGGACGAATTTGTTGATTCCTTTTTTCAAAGCCGCGAACGGACTCAGGAAAACCTCGAGTCATTAACAGATGCGCAGGTTGCGTTCTCATCCCCTGCACATTCTTTCTGGTCCATCAGCGAATCAGTAACCCACCTGATCTACACTCAGGGCTTTTATCACAACAAATTGCTGGATATTTCAACAAGCCAGCTCCCCCATTTGGTGGAGGCCGCCCGCGGATTCGGCGAAGGCGCAAAACAAAACGTGCCTGTCAAAGACCTGCGCGTCAGCCTGAATGCTGCCACAGAGCGCATTCAAGTAGTGATCGACCAGACACGCAATTTGCAAGATCCAGAAAAGACCGAAGTCAATTCCGCCTTCGGAATCTGCAATTACAAAACCTGGATCCTGCTCATGCTCGCACATGAATTGGATCATCTCCGGCAAATGGCGGCCATGCGAAGACTGGCCCGCACGAGCTTATAATAAAACGAAGGCGCATGCGCCTTCGTTTTATTTATACTGTAATCTTATTTTCCGAGATTACTTCGGCTTGTCTGCCCACAAACCAGCCAGCAAAAACACCTCAGCGGCTTTGGCATAATAGCCAATCGCGCTGGTGGTACCTGCCACAAATTGCTTATTTCCCATAATGCCCCACAAGACAATGGTCAACAGGGTATAGCCGACCAGTCCCCACCAAACCAATTTGTGCCGCTGCTGAAAGAATGGGATCGGCAAAAAATATGCACCCAGTAAACCAAGATAGCCGAGTCCATTCAACGTGAAGCCAATATCAGGGTAGAGGATCAGATGGAAATAAGCCGCCAACAATCCCCCGAGGATGATACCGTAATGCTTAAGACTGAGTTTCATATCTTTTCTCCTTGGTCATTAATAAAAAATATCGGCAAACGAACCATTTGATATATATGGATGAGGTATGGGGATGGCTGTCTTACCTGCATTGGTTTCCTCAAACGTATTTGATTAACAAAAAAAGCAAGTACGAGTACAATACAAACTGTCTTATTTCCCCGCCGCAGTTCGGCGGGTACCTCAACCCAAAGGAGATCTTCCCCCATGTATCACACCATTATTATCGTCGGTAATGTAGGCAAAGACCCGGAAATGCGTTACACACCGTCCGGACAAGCCGTCACCTCTTTCTCTGTAGCTACGAACCGCCAGTACACCTCCGGTAACGGCGAACAGGTCAAGGAGACCATTTGGTTTCGCGTCTCCACCTGGGGCAAAACAGCGGAAGTCTGCAACCAGTATGTCAAGAAAGGCTCAAAGGTACTTGTCGAAGGCCGCCTGACCCCAGATAAAACCACCGGCGGACCCCGCATTTGGACGAAACAGGATGGCACCGCAGGTTCATCTTTTGAGATTACTGCATCCACCGTGCGATTCCTTTCTTCCCGTGGAGAAGGCGATGCCGGTCCCATGGCAGGTGGCGGCGGCATGGAAATGGCAGAACTTCCCCCGGAAGACGATATTCCATTCTAACAAGCTCCCAATAAAACAGGTCTAACAAAGCCGCAGGGACTTGTTAGACCTGTTTGCATATAGCACCATGTCATCAGGAAAAAAACATGAACACACCTCAAACTCCACCCAAACCAACCGGTCCGATCCTCGAACTTCCCGCAGATCTTGATCTTGTCTACGCCAACCTCGCCCGCATCGCTCACTCTCCATCCGATATTGTGATCGACTTCGCGCATCTTCTGCCCGGTGAGCCCCGCGCAAAGATCCGCTCGCGTGTGGTAATGACCCCGCTGAGTGCAAAATTATTGGTGCGCGCACTCACAGAAAACATCGCACGCTACGAAACTGCATTTGGGGAGATCAACATCCCCACCAACTCAACATTGGCCGATAATCTCTTCCGTCCATTTCAACAACCACCCGAACCACCCAAAGAGTGATTATGCATAAGCTTGAAAAAATATCCGAACAGATCAGAAAAAATTTTGACGCCCGCACCGCCGCAAGAGATAACGCCCTCGCCCAGGCGCGCCAGCTCACCCGCGCCTGCTCGCTTGCCATCCGCGCTGTCCATCGCGATGAAACAGACACGATGGATACTCATCTGCAGGAAGCCCGCAAACTTGCGGACACCCTGCGCGACTCCCTAGCCTCCTACCCAGACCTGTTCTACGCAGGCTACACACAGGATGCATTAAAAGAATTCGTGGAAGCAAATGTCACCTGCGCGCTGATTCGAAACGAACCGCTTCAGACTCCCGAAGAGCTGGTCGTTGAACCCGCTACTTATCTCAACGGGCTGGCAGAAGTTGTTGGCGAGTTGCGCCGCCGCACCATGGATATTCTCCGCCACGGATATTCCACTGAAGTGGAGCGTCTGCTCGGCTATATGGACGAGATCTACTCCATCATGGTCACCATGGATTATCCCGACGCCATCACAAACGGCCTGCGCCGCCAGACAGATCTGGCACGCGGCATCATTGAAAAGACACGCGGCGACATCACTTTTAGCCTGCGCGGCGAGCACCTCGAACAAGCCATCGGGAAGTTAATTGTTCAATTGAACGGCAATCAGGCTGAAGGTCAAAAAGGAAACGAAAAGGATTCATAGATCATGGCAAAAGGCGGACGTCGTTATCCTCTTGTCATCTATACCCATATGCTCAATCGCTGGTATCCGGCGCTGCTGGCTATTGGCATTTCCCTGCTGGCTCTCGCCTGGGGAATTTACAGTTGGGGATTTGAGCAGTGGCGCTGGCTGGCAATTGCAAGCATTGGCGGTTTGAATATTTTTCTTGGCTTGTTATTATTTATCCTTCGAAAGAGCGCCTATGTTCAACCCTTCGCTGACCACCTGCGGCTGGTCACCCCATTTCTGCGTTTGAACATTTCCTATAAAAGGTTGCGGCGCACTTCATCCGCAAATATGGGGACGCTCTTTCCGCCAAAAAGCGTGTCCAAATGGCAGGCTGAGATCATAGAACCAATCGCAAAAATGACCGTGATCGTGCTCGAGCTGAATGCGTTTCCCATGTCGCAATCATCCCTGCGCCTCTTCCTTTCACCACTTTTCTTTAAAGATAAAACTCCTCACTTTGTGATTCTGGTAAATGACTGGATGCGCTTCAGTTCAGAGCTTGAAAGTATGCGCACCGGACTGGGAACCACTGCCGCAACCCAGAAGAAACGTGACAACTCGATCCTCTCTCGCCTGCCAAACAAAGACAAATGAATATTTATTTTGCATGTTCGATCACAGGCGGACGCGAATTCGAAACGGTCTATCAACAGATCGTCGCCGAGCTTTCAGCAGACGGGCATGAAATCCCCACTTCGCATTTGGCCCAAACGGAAGTTATGGAAAACGAGCGGATGCTCACGCCGCAATATGTTTACGAACGGGATGTGAACTGGATAAAAAATTGCGATGCATTGATCGCAGAAGTCAGCGTGCCATCGCATGGGGTGGGATATGAAATTGCATTTGCATTGGGAATTAGGAAACCAGTCTTGTGTATATACCAGGAAGGCAGGAAAGTGTCCAAAATGATCACTGGAAATCCAGATCCTGCGTTGCTGATAAAAAGCTATTCCAAAACAGATGAAGCCATTTCACAAGCAAGGGATTACTTGAAAAATCTGCATTTGTGAATATTATCACATTCAATCGATGACATTTGACGATATCGAAAAACAGGGCAATCGATTAATATGAATGCGGAGACGGAACTAAGACACCTCAACAATCTCCTCCCTGTCTCCTCCTTTGGCGAAAGTTGCCGCTGAGCTAACCCTCAGCGGCAACATGTTTAACGGAACATTCAAATCATTTTATCGAGACAAAATGATCATTCTTGCGATGGGAGCAGAACCACGAAGGTTGAGCCCTTCCCCAGCGTTGACTCCACCCAAACCCGTCCCTGATGGCTGTCGACGATCGACTTTACGATAGCAAGCCCAAGGCCGGAGCCCAGAACACCATCCGGGGCATTCGTTGCCCGATAGAATTTTTCAAAGACGCGGTTTTGTTCATCCGGGCTAATCCCAGGGCCAGTATCCTGTACTTTGAGCACCACCTGTTTATCCTGCATATTTATGCTTACAAGAATATGACCACCGCCTGGCGTATATTTTATGGCATTCCCAACCAGGTTATCCAGCATTTGCCGGATACGAATGGGATTGGCGCGCAACGGCAGGATATTTTCGGAGATGTCCAGAGCAAGGTCAATGGACTTGGTTTTGATCTGCGAATCAAACATATCCAGCGTGTATTTAAGCACGCCGTCAAGTTGAATCATCTCACGGCGAGTATCGAAGCCCGCCTCCAGCCTTCCCAAATCCAGCAGATCGTTGATCAAATTTGTGATGTGCTGGACGCTTCCCTGCAAACGGCGCAAAAATTCAAGCTGATTTTCATTCAATGGTCCCGTACGTTCAACCAATTCTGTGTAACCAAGAACAGCAGTTAGGGGGGAACGCAGGTCATGTGAAACTGTGTGGATAAAATCACTTTTCAGGCGGTCAAGTTCCTTGAGATAGGAAATATCCTGCATGGTCACTGCCGCGCCGATTTTGGGGATCGGGGTGTATTGAGCATTGAATACGCGACCATCATCAAAATTGATCTCATGATATTTCAACGGTCCTTCACTGGAGCGGTTCAGCAGGGCAGCCATATCAGCATTCGTAATCACATCACTCAATGCCTTGCCGGTAAATTCCTTATCACCCAGGTTGAAAATTTCACGAGTCGCACGGTTGATTAAAAGAACGCGCTGGTTTCCATCCATCACAACCACGCCGTCCTGGATATTCGAAATGATCGCTTCCAACTTAACCCGTTCTGCTTCTGAAATGTTTGCTTTTTCCGTCAGCGACGACGTGGTACGTTTTACCTCACGACGCAGCCAATCCCCCAATTTCCCCGCACGGGTGAGGCTTTTCTGAACTTCCTCCACAATGTCTGACATTTGCAGAGGCGGATAAATATATCCGCTTAAGCCGTGCCGAAGTACCGACTTGGCGAAACCAGTCGTATCCTTGTCTGCATAAAAAACGATCGGCAAAGTGGGGAAGCGTTCAAGCATCTCGCTTGAAACAATAAAGCCATCCTGGTCGGAAAATCTCTCCCCAACGATCATCAGCGCAGGGATAGCCTCCTGCACTGATTTATTTAAACTTGAAAGATCATGGGCAACTGCCACCTCATACCCGGCTGCGTGCAATGCCCGCTGCATTAAATCCAAAATTGGGGATGGGTTTAGGGCAAGTAAAATGAGATCCTGTTTCGGCATGGAGTCAGATGTATTCTTTTTTATTTTGATGGAACAACCGTCTTTTCAGAAGAACGGGAAAGCCTTTGCAATGCAGCCTGAACGGACTCAAGCGCCTTTTTTTGCTCGTCATTCAAAGCACCGGGCATCTCCGTCAAAACCAGGTTAAGGGGATAGGTGGCAGCCTGTACTTCTCCTTGGATCGCCGCGCGCATGGATTCAAGCGCGGCGTGTCGATACTTCTCACCTGCGCGCGCATTTTCAGCAGCCTGTTCCAAAGCACGAAATAAACGTGCATTCACCAATGAAATGGATGCATAATCCGCCATGGCTTCGAGCATGGTTTGTGCATCGCGGGAGAACTCGCGGTCGTTCTTTCGAGCCACGATCAATAGACCAATGACTTCATTTTGGATCTTGATGGGTATAACACCTGCAGATTTACCGAGTGCAGCCAGTTTAAATTTCTGCAAGGGCAGGCCGTTCATCAACAAGCTCTCTCCAGAGAGAGCCACAAGGGAACTGATGCCGTCATCCACAGGCTGGTTCATTTTCTTTGCCCAGGCTTCGGGCAGGTTGCGCTGGGCGCGCAGTAAATAACTTTTGCTTTTCTCATCGCGCAGCATCAGCCAGCACATGTCTGCTTCTGCTAATTGCATGGCGCTTTCGAGAATACGGTCAAATAATACGCGCTGGTCTGTGATCGAAACTACAGCCTTGGCAATCGAGAGGATGTTTGTTAAGTCACGAAGCCGTTTTTGCAATTCATCATTCGCGACTTTTAACTGGCGGTCCAGCTTTTGCCGTTCGCGAGTTTCCTGAGTCTGGCGCAGGGC
>JAEURE010000360.1 GCA_016789485.1 Anaerolineales bacterium
AAATGTCGAAAGTCGGGCGTCGGATTGGTGCAATTTGATCGACCATGACCTCGAAGGTGAAAACAAAATCCTTGCCGCAGCGATCTATCGTTTTGATGAAATGGCATACGCCGATGCACTTACGTATGTGAAAGCATTGAACCAAACCGAGCGGGAAAATCTGGCCGAGTCCCTGCTTGGAAAACTTGGCAAATACGATGTCCCTCTGCGCGAACTGGAATATTCCACCTATACCTTCGACCTTGTCATGGACCAGGGTGCCTATGCCGAATTCAAACGCCACCGCATGATGACACAAACCCCGCAGCGGTTGACGACCCGGCTTGGGTATTCGATTCCGCTGCTCGTAACAGAAGCAGGCTTCGGGTCCAAGTATGAAGCGGCAATGGAAGCCGCGACGAAAATGTACGAGAAATTACACGCCTTCAATCCAGATGTCGCACAGTATATTGTCCCCAATGGATTCAACCGCCGCGTGCTGGCTCAATTCAATTTGCGTGAAGCGTTTGCATTCTGCCAATTACGCACGGCTGCAAACGCGCATTTTTCCATCCGCAGGGTGGCGCAAAAAATGTACGAGGAACTGGCGCGTGTGCATCCGCTGTTGACCAAATACATGAAACTGCGTGATGAGACCTGGCAGCAAGTGGAAGAAAATTATTTCACAAAGGTATAAAAAAACGGGACACGCTGGCGTGTCCCGTTTTTCATTTAATCGTCGTCTTCGTCCTTCTTGACACCGAAAATCATATCTATTTTTTCCATGATCTCGGGTGTGATTTTATCCACAACTTCTGAAGCTTTCATATTTTCGGTCACCTGTTCCACGCGGCTTGCGCCTGTGATGACCGTGCTCACGAACGGATTTTTCAAACACCAAGCCAGGGCAAGTTGTGAAAGTTTGCAGTCAAGTTCCTGTGCAATTGGCTCCAGTGCAGCGACCTTTGCCAGTTTTTCTTTGTTTGTAAGGCTATTCTTCAACCAGTCATAACCCTTGAGCGCCCCGCGGCTATCGGTGGGAATGCCTTTCTGGTATTTGCCCGAAAGCAGACCCGAAGCCAGCGGACTCCAAATGGTGGAACCGTACTTGTATTCCTTGTACAAACGGACGTAGTCCCCTTCCATGCGTTTGCGTTCAAACATGTTATATTGCGGCTGTTCAACAACAGGTTTGTGTAAATGATGGCGTTCCGCAATGTCGATGGCTTGCGTGATCTCCGCCGCAGACCATTCGGATGTGCCCCAGTACATGGCTTTGCCCCATTCAATAATGTTGTGCATCGCCCACACGGTTTCTTCGACGGGGGTTGTTGCATCGGGGCGGTGACAGTAGATCAAGTCCACATAGTCGAGCTGCAATCTTTCAAGCGAGCCATTGATGCCCTCGATGAGTCGCTTGCGGTTGAGCGTGTTCTTCTCATTGATGCCATCATGCAGACCCCAATAGATCTTTGTGGAAACCAGATAACTCCCGCGTCGCCATTTCAACTTCTTGAGCGCGTCGCCCATGACCTGTTCTGATTTTCCGCCCGCATAGACCTCCGCATTATCGAAAAAGTTCACGCCCTCATCATACGCAGCAGCCATCATATTTTGCGCCAGTTTCACATCCGCTTGATTATGGAAAGTAACCCACGAGCCGAAAGACAACTCGCTTACTCGAATACCAGTCTTGCCTAAATGACGATACTTCATTGTTCCTCCAAGAGATTTTGTTCGTCCATTATAATCATTGAATGCGGAAAACCTTGTTATTCCTTGCGCTGCTGGTTAGCGCATGCAGTTCCCCTCGGCAACCTGCACAAAATCCATCCAATATTTCACTTGAACTTTTCCCCACTTCCACGCCGCGAAGTACCGCTACGCCCAATGTTCTCGTCATCGTTGAAACGCCGCTTCCAACCGCCACACCTTTTATTTATGTCGTTGAATCAGGCGATACGCTCAGTGAGATCGCGGAGAAATTCAAGATTTCGATGGATGAATTAAGGGCGGCAAATCCAGATATCAGCCCAAACAGCATGTCCATCGGGACGACTCTCATCATCCCAGATCCTTCCGCCGCGCTGGCTGGCGCTTCGACTCCCACGCCCGCACCTGTTCCCATCACCCAGACAGTTTGCCACCCTTCAGCAGACAAAGGCCTTTGGTGTTTCGCGTTGATCCAAAACAATTCAACCGAAATACTTGAAAATGTCTCGGCACAAATCATATTGCTGGATGAAGACAATAATGTAACAGCAAGCCAAACCGCATTTACTCCGCTGGACATTATCCCGCCGAATTCGTCGCTGCCGGTGTATGTATTCTTCCCAGATACGCCTTCACGTTTAAATGTACAGGTTCAATTGCTAAGCGCAATTCAAGGCGGCAATTCGCGCTACCTCCCCGTAATTTTAAATAACACAGTCTCACAAATTGATTGGGATGGGAAATCCGCACAACTCAGCGGACAGATTCTTTTGCCGGCAGAATCACAAGCTGCAACCCAGGTCTGGGTTGCAGCGGTGGCTTATGA
>JAEURE010000361.1 GCA_016789485.1 Anaerolineales bacterium
CATTTGAATGCGTCCGCGCAGGCGTTGGACCATGCCATTCGGAGGAGCTACCGATTTCAAGGTTCCAGCGAGATGCGCTTCAAGTTCATTCAATGTTTCTTTGTGAGTCAAGTCCGTCTTGCGTTTTGTCATTTTATTCCTAACTTAATTTATTCAATGGGATAAAGGATCAGACCTACAGTACCGGGGCCAAGGTTCGCTGCAATGGAGATGGAAAGATCGTTGATCATGGTTTCTTTTGCGTTGAAATGGCTCTTGGCGTCATCCAGCAACGCCTGACCCGATTTCAGGTCACGGGAATGCACGACCGCCATGTAGACCGGGCTGTTCCCATATTCTTCTTTGGCAATTTCAATCACACGATCCAATGCAGCTTTACGCGTGCGAACCTTTTCGGTCATGTTCAAAACACCGTCCCGCAGGACAGCAATTGGTTTTACATTGAGCACAGAGGCCAGCGCTGCCTGCAAGGTGCCGACGCGCCCAGACATCTTTGCATATTCCAGCGTGTCCAAAGTCAAAATGACCCGCACCTTGGATTTAATATCTTCCACATACTTGACAATCTCTTCGACGCTTTTACCAGCTCGTTCGAGTTTACGGGCTTCACGGCACATTAAGCCGATACCCAGAGAGCCGCACGCAGAGTCAATTGGAATGATATTGAACTCCCCTTTCAATTCCTCAGCCGCAGCAATTGCCGATGCGTAAGTTCCAGAGAGTTTGGCGGTAATGTGAATGGAAAGGATGGTATCGCCTTTTTGCGCTACTTTGCGGTAAAACTCAACAAATTGATGAGGCGAGGGCTGGGAGGTTTTTGGAACGCGCTTACTTTCATCCACCAGCTTGTAGAAACCTTCGTTATCCAGTTCCACCCCTTGAAGATACGATTTCTCCCCGAACAAAATGTTGACTGGGATCGTATCAATGCCGTATTCCTTCTCCCACGCGGGGAGCAGGTCGGCCGCACCGTCGGTCACAATTCGTAACATGGTTTACTCTCCTTCAAGATTAAAGTTTTGATCTTCCAATTGATCGCGAAGAGCCAGAAGCGTACGATGATAAAGGCTTTTCACGGCTCCTTCACTTCTACTCATGATTGCGCCGATCTCTGCGTTGGACATGTTTTCAACAAACTTCAAAATCAATAAATTTTGTCTTTCAGGAGGCAGTTTGCGGATGATTCGCAAAAGCGCATCCTGTTCCTGTGAACGTACCAGGTTTTTTTCAGGATGATCGCCCTTTGTTGGCAAAATAGGCAGATCATCCAGGGGAATTTCCTGCTTGCGGCTGCGGTCACGGTGCCAGTTGGCAACCAGATTATGAGCAATGCGATACAACCAGGCGGAAAATGGAACGCCGCGATCCGTATAATTTTTTATATGATTCATCGCCCGTTGAAATACACGAGCAGTTAAATCCTCTGCGTCGTGAAGATTCCCTGTCCGATAATAAACATAATTGAAGATGCGCTCCACATAACGCTCATACAGTTGACCGAATGACTCGCGGTCACCCTGCGAAGCGCGGGCAAGAACTTCCTCTTCGTTGAATTCGATTTCCGGCAAGTTAAAAGCCTTACCGGCGGATTTGGTTTTAATAACACCGCCGGATTTAATAAGTTGCACTGAGTATAACATGCGGGGTTGTAGTGATTTAATCCCGCATCTCAGGCACTGCACAAAAGAGGAAATAGGGGAACGGGTTGGTATAATTCAAGGTTGCGAAAATTATCATATTCCATAAACAGAACGCATGTGCTATAATCTTTCCGCTTTTCCATTTTCGAGAGAAGGCTAATCCATGTCATCCAACAAAATTCGTGTCGTGGGCGCGCGCGTACCCACAATCTCAAAAATATCAATCTGGATATTCCCCGCAATAAGCTTGTCGTCATTACGGGTTTATCAGGGTCAGGGAAATCTTCCCTAGCTTTCGACACAATTTTCGCAGAGGGACAGAGGCGGTATGTCGAGTCCCTTTCAGCGTATGCGCGTCAGTTCATCGGGCAGATGGACAAACCAGATGTAGATTATATCGACGGCCTTTCCCCTGCCGTTTCGATTGACCAGAAATCCACATCACATAATCCCCGCTCCACCGTGGGCACGGTTACCGAAATTTATGATTACATGCGTCTGCTTTTTGCGCGAGCGGGCATTCCACATTGTCCCGTCTGCGGACATGAAGTGGTTAAACAATCGGCACAGGAGATCGTGGACAAGATCGAAAAGCTCCCCGATGGCTCGCGTGTGCTGATTCTCTCTCCGCTGGTGCGCGCCCGCAAAGGGACGTACCAAGCCGTCTTCGACGAAATCCGCAAAGCTGGCTTCACCCGCGTCCGTGTGGACGGGGCAGCACACTCGCTGGATGACGAGATCGAACTGGACCGTTACAAACAACATACGATTGAAGCTGTAGTAGACCGTCTTGTCATTTCACAGCATGAAGACAAGGAAGAAAAGAAATCCGCCCGCACTCGTCTTACTGATTCTGTTGA
>JAEURE010000362.1 GCA_016789485.1 Anaerolineales bacterium
ATAGTCCAGTTATCCTGCCAAACAATCGCGCCCTCGGTGGGATAAATATATTGGATGGCGGGGTTTTCCTGCTGAGCAATTAGCGCCTCGGCAGTCCATGTCATTCCAAGGTCAACATCGCCAGCAATGAGAGCCGTCTTGGGACTGTCGCTGTCAAAGAGCTTGACATTTGGAACAAGTTCGGCAAGTTTTGCCTTGGCTTCTGCCAACTCAGCGGGGTCCGTCGTATTGACGTCATAACCCAAGGTGAGAAGCACCATGCCTATCGTCGCACGCGAGTCGTCCAGAAAAACCATCCGCCCTGCATACTCCGGCTTCCACAAATCCTCCCAAGATTGCGGCACATTCTCTACCGCAGCAGTATTAACCACGATCGCGTCGGTGCCAGCCTGGTAAGGAATGGTGTATTTATTACCAGGATCAAATTCAAAATCAAGATAGTTGGGATCGAAATTCTTCAACACAGGCAGCTTGGAATGGTCAAGCTCCTGCAACAAGCCCTGTCGCGCCATCAAAGGGACAATATAGTCTGTGGGTTGGACAAGGTCATAGTTGGAACCGCCAGCGGAAACCTTGGCGTACATTTCTTCATTGCTGGAGTATTCATCACGATTTACCTTGATGCCATAGACTAATTCAAAACACTCGATCATTTCAACCGGAATATACTCAGTCCACACAAAGATATTCAACTCGGTGGACGTGACCTCCAAGTCAAATTCCTTTGCCGGACACTGGTAACCGCTTGAAGTGATCGCCTCCGCGTCCCCCGCAGGGGCATCTGCCTGCCCGCCGCCACAAGCAGCGAGAGCCATGCTTGCAACAACAAACACAGCCAACAACTTATACAAAACAGCGTTTCTCATTTCTTCCTCCTTCAGAAGATTAAAGATAGATTGGCAACGTGGACTGGAGCCACGATATACCCAGACTGGGCTATTTTAATTATACAAAAAGAGGAGTGTGTTTGGCACATTCCTCTTTCCTCGCAAATTTCTCAGATCCAATTCTACGAGTGCTGTTTTTGTTCGCGATTTTGAATGATTTGCAAGGCAAGAACTGCCAGAAATACGATCAAAATCCAAACCGTAGACAGCGCATTAACCTGCGGTGTAATAATACGCCTTAACAGGCCGTACACATAAATTGGAAGGGTTGTAGAACCAGGTCCATTCGTGAAGAACGTGATCACAAAATCATCAAGTGAGAGCGTGAATGCCAGAAGCGCACCGGACATAACACCGGGCAGGATCATGGGAAACGTGACGCGCCGGAAGGTTGTCCACTCATCTGCTCCCAAATCCATGGCGGCTTCTTCGTAGGATTTATCAAACCCCTGCAGGCGAGCCTGCACAACCAAGGTCACAAAAGGGACCATAAAAGCGATATGGCTGATCGTCACCGTCGCCATGCCCAGTGACAGGCGCGCATTACCGCTGAGGTTAAAAGTTGCATTTATCAAGCCAAACAACTGACTAAAGAGGGTCAGCGCGCCGATACCCATTACAATCTCAGGGATCACAATCGGGATGTACAGGGCAAGCTGTGAGAACGGTTTGATCTTGAAATCATATCTCTGAAGCGCAATAGCAGACATTGTACCTATGATGGTTGAAATAATCGTCGCGGTAAACGCAATAGTCAACGTGTTGCCAGCCGCCTCTGCCACATCATCATTTTTAGCCAGGTCGCAATACCAGTGAAACGGCCCGCATGGACTGGATTTAACAAGGCTTCCATCCATCACCACGTGGTCGCTAAACTCTGGAATAAAACCCTCAAATTTCACATTAGCGCGCGAAGCATTGAAAGAATACAATACCAGCCCGACGATTGGCGCATACAGGAAAACATACACCAGAACTGCGGCTGCAATTACAAAAGGGGAACGGCGAAAAGGGTTCATTCCGCGCACTCCATTTCAAATAAGATTGTAACGTGAGGAATCATGCAGCAACAATCTCCTCTCCGAATCCGAACTTGCGGGTATAGAAGTATGTAACGATAAGCGTCATTATCATCAAAATCAGGGACGCTGCAGATCCAAAAGTTGGGTCACGCGCATCGAGAAATTGACGCTGAATAAGATTCCCGACCAAAATCACCTGTCGCCCGCCCAAAATATCGGACACAATGAAGGTTCCCATCACAGGAATAAACACGAGGATCGTTCCCGCAACCACCCCCGGCATCGAAAGCGGAAGTGTGACGCGCAGGAAAGTTTTTACAGCATTTGCGCCCAAATCTGCAGCGGCTTCATAAAGGGAATTATCGATCTTCTCAAGCGATGTGTAGATCGGCAGAATCATGAATGGCAGAAACTCATAGACCATCCCCACAAGTACCGCGCCTGGGGTGTACAGCATCTCAAGCGGCGTAAAAGGAATATGCAGCATGTTCGCAACGGCACCGATGATGATATTGATCGCGCCCTCCTTGCGAAGCAGCATCATCCACGCATATACGCGGATCACGAAATTTGTCCACAAGGGGATCAACA
>JAEURE010000363.1 GCA_016789485.1 Anaerolineales bacterium
CAAGGAAGTTCTCAAGGAAGGCGATGTCAAGACACTGCGCGTCATTCGCATCGACTCGGAACAGCATCGCATTGGCCTGAGTCTCCGCAAAGTAGACTCGGCAGCCTTCGCCGACAAAGATTTCAAAATGCTCACACAGGGGTTCGGTGACGAGCAGGATGAAGAAGAAACCAAGGAATAAAAACAGAGCGCACCGCAAGGTGCGCTTTTGATAACCATGACTTTAATTGTTGATGCCCATGCAGACATTGCCTATAACATGCTGAAATACGAGCGCGATTATACGCGTTCTGCTGCTGAAACCCGCCGTCTCGAAGCAGGCACTCAAACCGTAATGGATAATCAAGACTCCCTGCTTGGCTGGGATGATTATCAGCGCGGTCAAGTGGCGGTTATTTTTTCCACCCTCTTTACTTTGCCGCATCGTTTTCGAAAAAGCGAAACAGAAAAGCAGGTTTATAAAAATTTCGATGAAGCTCACAGACTGTATCGCGAACAGTTGCTGACCTATCATCGCATGACCGATACGATCCCCGACAAATTCCGTCTTATCGCCTCTCGCTCCGACCTGAACCTGATTCTCGATAATTGGGCATCTCCCGCATCCCAACAGACGGGGCATCCTGTCGGCATGGTTGTCCTCATGGAAGGCGCAGAAGGCATCCGCCATCCCTCCGAATTGGATGAATGGCATGATTTAGGCGTACGCCTCATCGGTCCTGCCTGGGTAGGAACGCGTTACTGCGGCGGTTGGAAGGAGCCAGGTCCGCTGACAGATGACGGGCGCGAACTGCTCGCCGCCATGGCAGACTACAACTTCACCCTGGACCTTAGCCATATGGATGAACGCGCTGCCATCGAAGCGCTGGATAGATATCGCGGACCCATCGTTGCCACGCATGCAAATTGCGCTGTACTCATGCCAAATTCCAATTCGAACCGCCATCTTTCAGACCGCATTATCGAAGGCGTTATCGAACGCGATGGAGCGGTTGGGGTCGTTCCATTCAATTCGTATCTCAAAGTTGGCTGGGTTTCAGATAAAAATCCTCGCAGCGAAGTTCCGTTGGATGTAGTTGTCAATCATATTGACCACATCTGCCAGCTTGCAGGAGACTCTCTCCACGCAGGCATCGGCTCGGATTTCGATGGCGGCTTTGGCTTACAATCTGTTCCGCCGGAAATTGACACCGTTGCGGATTTGCAAAATCTGGTATCCTTGCTCAAGGCGCGCGGTTATTCTGAAACCGATGTTGAAAATATTCTCAGCGGAAACTGGCTGGCGCGCCTCAAAAGAAATTTACCCTAACATGAGCAATAAACCTATTTCAGCTTCAACTCCTGTCGATACTACGCCCCGTTTGGATGACGCCTCTTCACCGCGAATACTTGTCAGCATGATCACTACATTTGTGGGGCTGTTCATCTTTGTGGTTGGCGCCAAACCCGATCTTTTCTCATGGGATCGCAGCCCAGTTGTGGGATTTGTACAAATTGTGGTATTCCTCATTGGGCTTGCACTGATCTGCTTCGGCGGATATATCGGCTTGCACACGCTCTGGTGGGGAATGGAGCGCACGATCACATCGGACATTGGTTCAAGGCTTGTTAGCACAGGGTATGTCGTTGCCGTCTTCGCGGGTCTGGCGGATGTATTTGGGATGGGTTCCCAATCATTTCCTGCGGTCCCTTATTTCGGGCCATGGCAGGCAACAGGAGTGTTGATCGGGCAGGGTGTTATCGCCTTGGGGTTTCTCTTGATGCTGCCATTTCGATTTCCCTGGAATCGAAATAAAAAATAAAAACACCCTTCAAAACGAAGGGTGTTTTTATAATTACGAAATTTTTCTCGCTTCCATGTAGAAGCGTTTTTCTCGCGCCTCGCCCATCGAAAAAGTCTTTCGCGGCAGAGCACCATCAAGAATCACGGTTTTGAACAGCTCATTCTTGTGCATTCCCGCCAGATAAAAACCAGCGTTGCCGTTTTGCAAAGCAAGCCGTTCCACTACATCTTCGCCATGCACGTAATCAATCTTTTCCGCACCGCCGTCTTTCAAAAAGGCATCAAGGAAGGATTGGATGGTTCCAACTGCCAGATTTGAAGATGGATGCGCGATCTCGATCATGCCAAATTGCGCGGAGCGTCCGCCTCCCACCAGACCGATTGCCTGCTTCCCGCCATCAGCATTATCTACACGCCTCATCATTTCCGTGCCGCTTGCAAGCGGGGTGTAGCTGAAATTCGAGCCAAATGTTTTTTCAAGTTCCACGAAGAGGTCCTTCTTCAAACCAAACAACACGCGATGGATTGGTTCAAATTCCAATCCCTCATCGTGGACATTTTCAACTTCAACCAGCGCATAACGTGATGGATGATCCATCCCGACTTCTGGTTTCATCTTTTCCCAAATCGCTTTGGCAGTTGCCAGCGAGTGGTTGCCGTCGCCCATTGCAAACAATAGAACGGGCTGGTCAGTGCCTATGCCGTA
>JAEURE010000364.1 GCA_016789485.1 Anaerolineales bacterium
CGGAGGATGTTCATTATTGATCATCCAAGCTTCGGTGATCGCTTCTTCATTGAATGCTTCTTCCGTATTTGTGAAGACCTGCCCATACCACTTCATGTACGATCTGGCTGCCGCAATATAAGCAGGCTCGTCCCAGGTCAACCCAATGTTTGGGGCTGTTACCAGCAACAGCACAAAGACGAATATGGAAAGTAAAATCGCAGTTCTCAATTTTCCCAGCCCAAGTTGTTTCATTGCCACCTACGCCGATTCCTTTTGATTCCTCATAAAATCCGCCACCTCGGAGAGACGTGATTTCAAGTGCTCTTTCACCGCCGGCAGGAAATCGCTTTCATCAATGGCTTGTTTCATGCACCATAACCATTGATCGCGCTCGCGTTCGCCGATGGAAAACGGCATGTGACGCTGGCGCAAACGTGGATGGCCATATTTCTCAATATATAAAGAAGGCCCGCCCGACCAGCCCGAGAGGAACATAAAAAGTTTCTCGCGCGACTGTTTCAAACTGGCGGCATGCAAAGCGCGGATATCCCTGGCTTCGGGCGAAGAGTCCATCAGGTCATAAAATCGTTCCACAAGGGCGCGGACGCCTGTTTCGCCGCCCATCAAATCGTAGAGGGAATTTAAGTTCAAGTTGTCCATAGCCAAAATTTTACCTTACCTTGCAAAGACGGAGTATTCATCCCTACTGTATAATAGCCAAATCAACCACAGGAGAAACTCATGAGCAAAGAAAATGAAGCCGTGATCTTAAGCGCCGTGCGCACACCCATTGGAAAATTCCAGGGTTCGTTGAGCGGATTGAACGCCACCAACCTAGGCTCCATCGCTGTCAAAGCCGCAGTGGAACGCGCAGGCATTGACCCGAAAGATGTGGAAGAAGTACTAATGGGAAACGTTGTGCAGGCGGGCGAGGGACAGGCTCCTGCGCGGCAGGCGGCGATCTTTGCAGGCGTGCCTGCCACTGTCAGCGCAACCACGGTTAACAAAGTCTGCGGCTCGGGCTTGAAAGCTGCCATGATGTCTGCCCAGGCCATCCGCGCGGGTGATGCGGATCTCTTCATTGCTGGCGGCATGGAGTCGATGAGTCGTGCTCCGTATCTCGTCAGTGGGCGTATGGGCGAGTTGAAATTCGGCAACACACAAATGACCGACGCCCTGCTCAATGACGGCTTATGGGATCCGTTCGAGAATTGGGGCATGGGCATGGCGGCTGAATTCATCGCGGATGAATATGAAGTGACCCGCGCCGCAATGGACGAGTTTGCGCTTCGCTCTCACCTGAAAGCTGTTGAGGCTCAAGAAGCGGGACGGTTCACACTGGAAATTGTTCCCGTCCAAATCCCTGGCCGCAAAGGGGAAGTAACCATCTTCGACAAAGACGAAGGTCCGCGCAAAGACTCGTCTCTTGAAGGACTTGCCAAACTCAAACCCGCCTTCAAAGCAGACGGCAAAGTGACCGCAGGCAATGCTTCGTCCATGAATGATGGCGCAGCGGCGGTTGTTATTTCATCCCGTGCATATGCTGAAAAGAATGGCATTAAACCTCTTGCTTCAATTACTGGCTACGCGCAGGCAGCTTTAGAGCCGAAATATCTCTTTGCTGCACCTGCTCATGCCATTCCGAAATTGTTGAACAAGATCGGTTGGACACTGAAAGATGTTGACCTGATCGAGTTAAATGAAGCCTTTGCTGCCCAAGTCCTCGCGGACGGTTACGCACTCGCCGACCAAGGCTGGGACTGGGACAAGGTCAACGTGAACGGCGGTGCCATTGCCCTCGGTCACCCGCTTGGTGCCAGCGGCGCGCGCGTGTTGACCACATTGATCTACGCCTTAAAAGATCGTGGCTTGAAACGAGGTATTGCTTCGCTCTGTCTCGGCGGCGGTGAAGCCGTGGCAATGGCAGTGGAAGTGGAATAAAGATATTTGATACTCGATATTCAAATATCGAGTATCGCTTTATAGGAGAATTTATGGATATCCAAGAGCGTAATGAAAAGATCGAACTGTACGGGCGTGGATTTGAGTTATTGAAAGCGGCGCTGGCTGAGGTCCCGCAGGAGGCGATGAAGTTTAAGCCTGAGCCGAAGGAATGGAGCGTCCACGAGATCATCATCCATATCGCGGATAGTGAAACCAATTCCGCACTGCGCGCGCGAAAGTTGATCGTGGAGCCCGGCGGCACGTTGATGGGCTACGATCAGGACAAGTGGGCAATAGGATTGAACTATCACGAACACAATCTTGAAGATGCGCTGGAAGCGACCCGCATTGCCCGAAAAACAACGTATGAATTATTGAAGCGCCAGCCAGAGGAAGTGTTCACGCATTGGATCAAACATCCGGAAGTGGAAGGACAATACACCTTCGATAAGTGGATCGACATTTATTCTCGGCATATCCCAGGGCATATTGAGCAGATTCAAAATAATGTCAAGTTATGGAAGGCACAACAATGAACATTAAAC
>JAEURE010000365.1 GCA_016789485.1 Anaerolineales bacterium
TCACCTGCCGCGCCGTCAGGTGGACATTGAAGAGTGAGCGTGCATCGTTGATTAATGAATCCATTGAGATGATTATAAAGCAAATGTTGGTAATGATATAAAACATGAGGACGGCGTCAACGCCGTCCTCTCAATTTCTCAATTACTTCTTTACATCTTCCTCGACCTTTGCGTCCACTACCTTCTTTTTGTTTCCGCGTAATTTGCGGAATAAGAAGCGTGCTCCGATAAAGATCAGGTAAAGTGGAATGCCGACGGTGATCCACACAGGCAAGGTGTAGATAACGAAGCGGATCACGAAGTTCACAAAATCTTGATAAAAGTAGATCAAGTCCTGAACGGCATCCTTGGCAACGCCCTGCGGCTCCCAGCCGCCGATCTCGATGGGCTGGTCTTTCTCTTCGGCGATGATGGTGATGGTGATCGCGGAAAGCGCGGCGGCTTCCTCGTAATATTTCATCTGGCCTTTGACGATCTCGATCTGCTCGCGATAGTACACGAGCTGGTTGAAGACATTCACCACATCTTCAGTTTCGGTGGCGGTTTCCATGATCTCGCTCAACTGTTTTTCTGCAGCTTCAAGGTTGACAAGGCGAGACTTCAGATCCACATATTCGGCGGTCACATCCTGCCCTGAGCGGGTTTCGGTTCGGACTTCAACCACATCTGTCTTGATCTTCTTCAACGCATCTTCCAGCGATTCGGCTGGTACGCGGATGACCACCTGCGCTTCAGGAACTTCCACATAGTTGTTGGTGTAGCTTTGATACAAATTGGATGAGACAACAAATCCGCCCAATTGCTGTGCCATGATTTCGATCTCTCGCATGCGGGCTTCCACATCGGATACAACAATGGCAACATCTGCATTTTGGATGACGATGCGTTCCACAGCTGCGGCTTGCACACCATTCCCGCTGCCGCTGGCTTCGTAGGAATCAGCAATGCCGGCAGTTGGCGCGGGCATTGCGTCATACATCTCGGGGGCGGCTGCTGGCGCTGATCCACCGCCGAAAGCTGGTAAAGGCGCTTCTTCCGAATATCTGGCTGAGCTGCCGCATGCGGCGAGGATCAATGCGGCGATAACGATAAAACTAAACGGCAATATCTTTTTCATGCTCTCTTCTCCTTTTGTTGCAAGTGATTTCTCCACCCAATGGACGAACGTGTTCAATAAATAGTTCCCAATCCTTACCATCCTTCTGCAATGCGGGCTGCGTGCTTTTCGGGCAGCCCTGCCGAGCGGATGCGTTCCTGTACTTCGGCGATGTTATATTCAGCGCGGCGCGGAGTCCATGTCTTGGCTGTGGTGTCGTAGATGGCGTAGGCAGCGCGCGGGTCACGGTCGCGCGGCTGGCCGACAGAGCCCGGGTTCAGAATTAGCTTCGGGTGGAGAGGAATCGCAACGTTTGGCTTCACAGAGTCAAGAGTTACACGGTCGCGCTCCTGATCCAATGCGAACATGCACTGAATGTGCGAATGTCCAACAAAGCACACCGGTGTATCAAAATGATCGAAATTCAACCGCGCCGACAACGTGTTCAAAATATACTCCCACAACGGGTCGCGCGGACTGCCGTGCGCCATGGTTGCTTCGCCGCGCACTTTTGTTTTGGAAGGCAGCGAATTCATATAATCCATGTTGCTGGCAGATAGAACCTTTTCGTGATACGCCAATGATCTCCGCGCGTCGCCGTTAAAGGTTTCAAGCGGCATTTTACCGATCACAGCCACATCATGGTTGCCGAGCAGGCAGGTCAGGTTTTTAATATCGCGAATTTCCTCCACCACGGCATTTGGGTCAGGTCCATAACCCACCAGGTCGCCCAAACACCAGGTCTCATCCACTTCGCCTGCATCTTTCAATACAGCCATTAACGCAGTGTAATTCGCATGAATATCAGACATTACCAAAATACGCATATCACTCCAACAGTCTTGCAACGTGCTCGATGATTTTTTCAGCCGCTTCGGTCTTGCTCATCAACGGCAAAATTTCCCTGGTCCCACTTGCAAATAACAAAGTAAGGCGGTTTGTTTCCACGCCAAAGCCCGCATCTTTTGCAGAGATATCGTTCGCGGCGATGAAATCCAACCCCTTGGATTTTAACTTTTCTTCTGCATTTTCAAGCAGGGATTGACTCTCTGCCGCAAAGCCCACCACCACTTTGAAACGCTTCTTTTCTCCGCTCTGGCTTGACAGCGTTTTCAGAATGTCTGGCGCCGCCTCAAGCTGGATCTGCGGAATACCGTCGCGTTTTTTGAGTTTGTCTTTCGCCACATTCACCGGGCGGAAGTCTGCGCCTGCGGCAGCCATGATGAGCGCATCGGCAGATTCGTTGAGCAATGCATCGAGCATATCTTGCACGCTTTTCACTTTGATCACTTTTGCACCCACAGGCGGAGTTAATGCCGTTGGGGTTGTGACCAGTGTTACTTCTGCACCAGCGTCCAATGCGGCTTGAGCAAG
>JAEURE010000366.1 GCA_016789485.1 Anaerolineales bacterium
GGTGAACTTCATGATGTTGCCTTTATGAACAAAGTTCACGCTCTTGCGCTTATTATCCAGCGACCATTGGATCGCAGCGCGCACGAGTCGTTCGGTGCCTTCCATGGAAACAGGTTTGATGCCAATGCCCGCAGTTTCAGGGAATCGCATCTTCGCATATTCCTTCGGGAAGGCTTCCTTGAACATACCCATGAATTTCTTGTTATCTTCGGTGCCATACTGAAATTCAATGCCCGTGTAAATATCTTCCGTATTCTCACGGAAGATGACCATGTCTACATATTCGGGGTGCTTCACCGGGGAAGGCACTCCCTGATACCAACGCACAGGCCGCTGGCAAACATATAAGTCCAACAATTTGCGAAGCGCAACATTCAAAGAACGAATGCCGCCGCCGATTGGAGTTGTGAGCGGGCCTTTGATGCCCACCAAAAATTCACGGAATGCTTCAGTAGTCTCATCGGGCAGCCAGCTCTGAAACAGCTTGAACGGCTTCTCTCCTGCGTACACTTCCATCCAATGGATCTTGCGTTTCCCGCCATACGCCTTCTCCACAGCCGCATCGAACACACGCACCGAGGCGCGCCAGATGTCGCGTCCAGTCCCATCGCCCTCCACGAAAGGAATGATCGGATTATCGGGAACGTTCAATTTCCCATTTTGAATTGAGATCTTTGCCCCGCCTGCCGGGACCGTAACATTAGTGTATGCCATGCTTACCTCTTTATCCTTTGGAAATTTTGTCGGATTATATCACCCGTGATATTTTGAACTAAGTGACGATTCTCTTAAATCCCGCCTCATTCTTAACCCCGGCCTGACTCTATTCCGAAAACACTTTTCCACCCTGAAAGATCAGCTCCCCTCGTTGTCATCGCTGGAAATAATTTCCAGCGCGAGTTTTTGTAATTCATCCGCATCCCGCGTTTTCGCAGAATCAAAATATTGCGCCAGCAGATCCAGCGGACTCAAACTGCTCACCACCTGTCCCTCTGCAATCCGCACACGTGATTCACTTTGCGGTCTTTTCACCAAATGGAATTCAAACGTGCCCTCGGTATATTTCCGCAATGCAGATTCATCGATCAACGTATCCCATTCCCGCGGATAGTCCACCACCAACCGCACAATCGCCTCAGACATTTCCTTCGGCTTGGGCAGAGCCTCTTTAAGCGCATCGGTCACGTTCTCACTGGACTCGAGAACGGTTCGGCGGTCAATGAATTTCCTCACTTCTGTGAGTTCGATCCATTCCACTTCAGTGTCTTTACCTTTCTCAACATCTGCAATCACAAAGAAACGGTCTTCCTTCGCCTCGCCAAAGTCCACACGTTCTATCGAGCCGGGGTAAATGACGGGCGGTTGATTCCCTTCATTAACATCCTGCGGCTTGTGGATGTGTCCCATTGCCACATAACTAAGCTTTGGATTCTTCACCAGGCTGCCTGTAAGTACCAGGTCGTTGCCCAGCATCACCAATCGCTCGCCGCCAAATTTCGCGCCTTCAATGGATGCATGGGCTGTCAGAACAATCGGCAGGGATGGGTCGGCTTCTTCAATCCATCCTCCGATTAATTCACCGATATTCCCTTCAATTCGCGAGAACGCATCCGTTGAAGTGGTCTCGCCTGTGGCAGCCATTAATCCAGAACGCGCCACCCATGGCATGGCAATCACCTGGATCGGCAAATCCCACAAATCTTTTGATGATAGAAATTCAGGTTTTTGCAGCACGCGGATAAACGGCACATGCAATGTATCAAATTCCTGAATCGCATGCGCACGCCCCACCGCCGGGGAAATATCATGGTTACCCACCAACAATAAAGTGGGAATTTTTGCCTGAGATAATCGCATGATACGTTTACCCCATTCGCGCTGAAATGTGGGAGCGGGCGAGCGGTCTTTGTACGCATCCCCCGCAAAGATGACCATATCCACGTTTCGTTGAATCGCCGTATCTACAATCGTATCCAGCGATTTGAGAAAATCCAATACGCGCAGGGGCAGCCCCGTCTCCGGGTCATGTCTGCCATAGTTGGCCATGTCAATATGCGCGTCAGCGAAGTGAAGTATTTTCATGATTACGGCTGCAATCCCAGCTCCTGCAATGCCTGCACAGCCGGGAACCAATTTACATGGACTCTCAATGCCGCGCGGTAATCATCCACGGCAGCTTTGGTATTGCCGATCATATAATAGGCACGTCCGCGCCACAAGAGAGACTCTTCCAGCGTGGGGGTGGAGATCGTATCATTCAACGTGGTATTTGCAAGGTTGATCACGTCCTGATAGCGGGCAGAGTAGTAATAGGAAAAATAGGGGCCGGTCTGATACCACATCATGCGGAAGGGGCGGTTGCCAACTTTGACATTCCAACCCGCATAAACGGTGAATGCCTGATCGTAGGCATTGGCGGCGTCCACATATTGCTGAAGGGCAACATGGCTTGTT
>JAEURE010000367.1 GCA_016789485.1 Anaerolineales bacterium
CGGGCTTGCGCTCCCGCGCTTCGAGCAGACTTTCATAGGAACTGCCCTTAATCGATTCATCCCCTGCCAGGCCGCGGATGGGACGCGTATCAATGACGACTCGCGCCATATTATGCAGGGACAGTGTCTCGTACAAAGAGGTACGCTGCGGCGCATCGAACCAATCCAAGTGGCGGACTTCAACACCAAGGCGAACTTCACGCGGCCAGGCCGCAAGGAATTTCGCAAGATCATCTATCAGCTTGGGCGAATAACTGGGAGGAAGCTGCAGGAACATTGGTCCAAGGCGCGAAGCGAGCGGGCGCATGATCTCAACGAATTGCAGAGCGCGATCCACATACTCCGCCAACTTCCCATGATGACTGATGGCTTTGGGAATCTTCGGGCAAAAGCAAAACGATTCGGGGGTCTGCTGAATCCATAGGTCAATTGTCTTTGGAGCGGGCACAGCATAGAATGTGGTATTGCCTTCAATGGTAGTGAGACGGCGTGAATACTCGCGCAAAAAGTTAATGGGCTTTGTACCTTTGGGGTAAAAATTTCCTACCCAGCCTTTGAACGACCAGACAGGACAACCGAGATAGAGGTTCATGCAATCATTATATAATAGCTCCAAGGAGATGTTGATATGCCGATTAAAGTTTCTGTTTATATTGCTGTGAGCGCAGATGGTTTTATTGCCCGAAAAAATGGCGACATCGACTGGCTGCCCGCAGGCAGTGAAGATGGTGAGGATTTTGGCTACGCAGATTTCATGTCATCCATTGATCATATTGTGATGGGCAGGAACACCTTTGAAAAAGTGCTCACCTTTGGCGACTGGCCCTATGATAAAAAAGTGATCGTGCTCACCAGCAGTGATTTGACCCTGCCTCCCAACCTTATAGAAAAAGTGGAAGCGCTTCATTTATCTCCGCGGGAATTGATCCAGAAAATGGAAGGACGCGGCGCGAAAGGCATCTATCTCGACGGCGGCGTGACCATTCAGCGTTTTCTGCGTGAAGGTCTTGTGGATGAAATGACCATCACCACGATTCCCATACTGATCGGTGAAGGGCTGCCCCTGTTCGGCGTCTTGGAAAAAGACATTAAACTGGAGTTGATCGAAGCGCGTTCCTTCCCGAACGGATTTGTACAGAAAAAATACAGAACAGCCAACTCGCAGTAAAAAAAACAGGTGAATGACATTGGTCATTCACCTGTTTTTTTTACTTGCTTTTCAATTTATCCTTTTTATCTTTCCTGGCATTCCCGTGTGCCATCATATCCACGGCAATCGCAATCGAAAGAATGAGGATGTCATTTTGCCCATCTTCAACTTCCACGCCATACGTATCCGTGAGACGGAACCATTTCTTCGATATGTCAGCGATCTTTTTACCGCCCGCTTTGATGCTGTATTCAAAATCAAGGATGTTTCCCTGCACCACAAGGTCAGGACCATTCTTCACTTTCACATCCCACCTATCGCGGAAGGGCGCAATGAGCGCCTTCTTGATCGTGGCAATATCTTTTCCATCTCCATCTTCAACGACCATCGTATCTTTGATGGCAAGCAGACGTTCCTGAATTTGCGCAAGTTTTTTACCCTGCGCATTTTCGAAGACCAGCGTCTTGCGGATACGCAGCACTTTGCCATCCACTTTGAAGACCTTTTTGCCTTCTTCATTTTCGATCCAGAAATCATCCCCGATGGAGATCAGGTTTTGTCGTATCTTGTAACGGTTTGACATGTTTTTCCTTTCATTTATAAAGATGAATATAACAGGTTTTGCGGCTAGAACGTCTCGCCTTTTTCCAGCATCTCTACAAATATACGGATGCGCTTCTCGCGAGTTTCAGCTTTCTTTGCCGTTTCGATTCGGAACAAAAACGCATACCGTCTTGAACCCGTCAACGTCTCAAAGAAGGCTTTGGCTTTCTTATTTCGATTCAACGCGGATTGGAAATCTGCGGGTACTGCAATATTCTTCTGCGAGGCATACGCCGCATCCCAACGCCCATCCTGCTTCGCGGCTTCGACCGCTTTCAACCCCGACGGTTTCATCTCCCCGCTCGCGATGAGGCGTTCGGCATTCTCCACATTGATCTTCGACCAGATGCTCTTCGGTCTGCGCGGGGTGTACTTCTGGAGAAAATATATCTCGTCGAAGCCATTCCTTTGCCCGTCGATCCAACCGTAACACAAAGCGACATCCAACGCCTCGGCATACGTGACAGACGGAATCCCCGTCCCTTTCTTGGCGAGCTTCAACCAGGCACCAGCGGACTTGTCATAATTCTTCGCAAGCCAGTCTGCAAATTTCTTTTTGGTTTCAAAGGGCAGGATGGGGAGTTCAGTTGGTTTTGTCATGGCGGGTATTTTACTAGAATGTGAGCGCATTGCACCACGAAGCAGCGACAAATACCAAATTGAGCGAGATTGAAATTGTAATAACTTGTCTT
>JAEURE010000368.1 GCA_016789485.1 Anaerolineales bacterium
CCGTGTGGTTGGGATATCGAAAGGCAAATCCCTTTCGGGCTCTCCAAGATAAACAAAAAGAACCGACTTTTGGGTCGATTTTTTTGTTTATCTTTGCTGATTTTGTTTCCTTTCCCGCCTACGTTCTTAAACGAAGCTTATACCCGTATACATGATATATACCTCGCTGGGCAGATCCGACTGCGGTTATAGCCAGAGTAGCAAACAAGAGTGCTACATATTTTTCTTAAGCAAACCATCAGGGTCTAGAAAGCGTAACTTAATTTCTAGTAACGCTTTCTAGCCTTAAAACTGAGTCGTAAATCGAGTCAATTCTTGTTTTAACGATTTCTCCCAAAGATGAACAACAAAACCGTGAAGACCGACCAAATGATCATGGGCGGACCGACCTGCGCGAAAGTGTACATGCCAGAAAGCAACTGGAAGGCAAAGATCACAGCCTCGCCCGCAGCAAAGACTTGAAAGACCGTCACCAGCTTGCGGTAGGTTTCCAAATTGGCGGCAGTCGTGTAGACCAGGAACGCCATGATCAGGTTGCCAAATCCGTGCAGCATGGCTGTACTACGGTCAGAGAGAGCGATGCCGAAGGCGTTTTCAGCAGTATCTGGGAAGAACAAATACAGCGAACCGATTATGGTCAAGTATGCCACCACTACGTACATCACGATTTTTAGTGCTTTCATGTCAATCTCCTTTTTGTTGTTTGATTTTTCCAGCTTAACAATAACCTTACCCACTGACCGCAAAAAAATCGTTAAATCCTGTCTCATTTGCAAAACAAAACAGCCTGCATTCCGCAGGCTGTGATCGACTGGCTTGCCCTCTTTATCTGAGACTTAATGCGAGATGGACTGCTTGTTCCACTGCCATACCATGTCCCTCATTCCACATGGCTGTGAAGAGTTCTTCTCCGAGTATTCCCTGAATAACTGATCGGGTTTGTTCATATTCAAGCTGAAGGACTGCTTCTAGAAGGGCGCCAAGGTTTTTCCGGATCGAATCCATTGCCCCGAATAGCTTTGCGGCGCGCTGTGGATTCTCCTCTGCTTGTGCCAGGCATGCAAATCCAAAAAGCGAATAACCAATGCCACGCAGATCGCCCATATGCATGAATAGTTCCAGCCCGGTCTTGTGATGGGTGAACGATGATTCGAAGTCGCCGTGTATTCTAGCGATGCGTCCGAGGTGAAATTCTGAAAAGGCAATCCCTTGGATGGTTCCGTGCCCTTCCTGCATTAGCTTGATACATTCTTCAAATTGGGAACGTGCCAGTTCGTAGTTGCCTTGGAATGACGTGCCAATGGCGATGAAATGCAAGGCAATGGAGATAAGCCATTTATCATTGATCTCTCTTGCGGTTTGCAGGCATCTTCCAAAACATTGACCTGCTTCGGCGTGCTCGCCCAATCCATTTGCGGCAAAGCCCAGTCCATGCAGGGAAAATGCCATGCCTGCGCCATCTTGTAATTCTTCAAAAAGATTCAGGCTTGTTTGCAGAAATGGACGCGCAGAGGCAAAGTCACCTTGCCAGCAGGCGAGAAAACCCGAAGTCAGATACGCCTGCGCTTGTACACTTGGGGAAATGGCTGTTTTGTTGGCTTGCAGTCTGTTGATCCAATCGCGACCTTCCGATAGGTTATTACGAACAAGAAAATACCAATGCAAACTTCCTGCCATTTTGAGACCAGTTTCTACATAGGATGGATTTGCTTCGCAAAATGTGATGGCAGTCCGCAGGTTATCGTGTTCGGGGATGAGCACGCCAAGCCATGTGATTGTTTCTTGATCAGGCAGAAAGAACCCCAAATGTGCATTAATGGCTTCAACCAACTTGCGATAATGGTCAAGATGATGTTTCTGCACCTCGTGTGCTTCACCTGAACGAGTCAACGCTTCCAAGGCGTACTGGCGGATAGTTTCCAACATGCGAAAACGCGACCTTCCGTTTTGGTCTCCCTCACGGATCACAAGCGATTTATCCACGAGGTTTGAGAGCAGGTTGAGGATTTCGCTTTTTTCAAGATGCCCATCTGCGGAGCAGACCCTTTCAGTTGCATCCAGATCCCAACTGCCTGAGAACACTGCCAAAGAACGGAACAGCCTCTGTTCCGTTTCATTCAGAAGGTCGTAGCTCCAATCCATGACGGCTTGCAGGGTCTGATGACGCGCTGGGGCAGTGCGGCTGCCATTCGTCAGCAATTGAAAACGATCATCGAGTCGGTTTGCGATCTGTTCGGGTGAGAGAAGTTTTGTCCGCGCGGCAGCTAACTCGATCGCTAGGGGAATGCCGTCGAGGCGGGAGCAGATCTGGGTCACGAAAGAGGCGTTTTGTTCCATGAGCGCGAAATCCGCATTGACGGTTCGAGCACGCTCAATGAAAAGTCGAATCCCTTCATATTCCAACAAAAGATCGATGACAGAGGTCTTTTGCGGCGCG
>JAEURE010000369.1 GCA_016789485.1 Anaerolineales bacterium
AAAATAAATGAACCGCTTGAAAAGACACGCGAGATAACTTCATCCAATTCCCGCTGAATGGATTTATATTGTTGTTTCAGGTCTATAACTGGGATTTCCTGCATTTATAAATAATGTTCCTTGTTCGCGCGGTAGAACTCCAACAGTCTTGCAATACCATCACGGAGAGGAGTTTGGGGCTGCCAGCCTATATCCGCGTTAATAAGACCGTAATCGCCATGATAATCACCAATATCAATCCGTTTGCGTTTTTCAGGGAAAGGTACGACCGCATAACTTCCACCTCCATTTACCTCAATCATCAGGCGGGCAAGGTCAAGCAAGCGAACTGGTTCGCCGCCGAGGTTATAGATCTTTCCGCTGGCAGAAGGATGAACCGCGCACATTAATAAAGCATCCACCACATCGTCCACATAATTCAAATCCCTAATCTGCATTCCATCACCGAATATCTGTATTTCCCTCCCTTCCAAAAGCTGATGGAACCACCAGCCGATAAATGTCAGCAGGTCGTCCTTGATCCGCATGCGCGGACCATAGACATTGGTCATTCGCAAGACGCAGGTTGTCATGTCATACACGCGATTGTAGACAATATGATACATTTCGCCCGCTCGTTTACTGACTCCGTTGTTATCCAGCGGAGTCAGCAGGTGGTTCTCGTCCACGGGAAGGTATTTTGGGCGCCCATACACCTGGCGCGTCCCTGCAAAGACAATGCTGATTGCAGGGTTATTTTGTCTGCAAACTTCCAAAAGCTTCAACTGTGCCGTCGCGTTGACATTCAGGTCCTTGAATGGGTCCTGCATACTTCCCAAATGGCTCACCTGCCCCGCAAGGTTGAATAAATATTTTTTTCCCTGCACTGCATGCTTCATCTGGCCTTCATCCCCAATATCCGCTTGAATGATTTCCAGGTCCGCCTTGATATCTTCCACATTGAAAATATTTCCGCCTGAGTCAGGGTCAAGATTATCAACAATCGTGACATCAGCACAAAGTTCAACCAGTTTACGGGCAAGGTTACTGCCAATGAAGCCCAGCCCTCCAGTGATCAATACACTTTGGTGGAAAAACATGGATGCAATATTCATTATGTTTTTTTATTCTGCAAATGCTCTTTTCGGACAACCAGCATCCAGTACAAGTCCGCGAGCTGGCGCAGGGTGCGGAGAATTCGCCAAGGAACAAAAAACTGAGAGACACCATACTTTCGCGAATAATGGTTGACAGGAACCTCAGCAATGACATAGCCGGCGTCTTCGATCTTTTTGACCAGTTCAAGGCAGATCGCGCCGCTGTTACTTTTCAATTCAATCTCTTCCAAAATCCGCCTGGGGATCAAGCGAAAATCACAATCCACATCGCGGATGTGAATATCAAAGAGAAATTTTACAAAGTAGTGATAGGCCCGCCCAATGACGATCCGAACCCACGAGTCGTTGCGGTTAAGTTTATATCCATTGACCACATCGACACTGCTGTGGAGAGCATTCACAAGATTCACGAGTTCCAAAGGATTATATTGAGAATCGCCGTCTGTATAAAAAACCCAATCTTTCGTCGCTGCCGAAAACCCCGAGCGCAAGGCCGCTCCATAACCCTGATTGGAAGGATGAGTAATCACTCGCAATTCTGAATATCGTGAGGATATTTCATCCAATATTTCGGCAGTGTAATCTGAACTGCCATCGTTAACGACAACGATCTCATAATCTTCAGCGACCTGTCTCAACGCAATCGAAGCAGCCGCTACCATGCTGGCGATGGTCCCGCCATCGTTATAAGCAGGGAATACTGCACTGATGCTGGATATTCTGGTGTGAGCGATTTCCTTCTTCAAAATGCCTGTCATTTTCTACCGACTGCGATCACGCTCAAACCGTACGGCAGGCTGATGCGTGCGGCGAGAGGAGCTTCACCGGCAAGAATATTTTTCAAAATGCCGTTGAACAAACCGGGGTTCAGGGCAAGGTCAGACTGATCGTCTTTGGAGGGGAGAACCCTTTCGCTTAATCTTTTTATGACCGCCAAGGGAAAGAGAAAAGTATTGACATAGGAAATGTGCTCTATCACAAATCCACTTTGCTGAAGTAACTCCTCTACAAGTTTTTTTGTGTAGCGCCGGTTGGTGTGGACTCGCTCATCATGCTGTCCGCGCAGCCAATCATAAGCCGGGAGGCGCAGGAGAATTTTTCCGCCTGGTGTCAAAACGCGAAAAAATTCTCTTAAGGCAATGATCTCATTGGAAACAGCACGCTCGTACAAAACGTCAAAGCTTGTGACAATGTTGAAGGAAGCAGGAGCAAATGGCAGATTAAGAACGGAAGCGCGGGCGAGGCGGGAGGCATTCCTTTTACGGCAGAATTCCAGGGCTTGTGGATATAAATCCACGCCGGTCACTTTTCCATAGTCTGCAAGGTAGGT
>JAEURE010000036.1 GCA_016789485.1 Anaerolineales bacterium
ACAATTTCCCCGGAATTGTAAACAACTTCCTGGCACAAATTTCCGACCAACTCCAATTGAGTGGGCGTGAATTGATAAAAAATATCACTTTGTTTCAGAAAGTTGATGATGTTGTTCATGTTGGCAGAATCCTTTGCACGAGTTTAGCATATTCAAGGATGGAGTGCAACGCTTCATCTTAAGGGTAGGTCTGAATCAGCCAATCGAGCGGATCCACCTGTATGCCGTTTACCCACAACTCCCAATGCAAATGCGCGCCTGTTACCCGCCCGGTTCCGCCCACAAGCCCAATGACTTGATTTTTCTCTACCAATTCGCCAACTTGCACCTGAATCGCGGATTGATGCCAAAAGCCGCTATACACTCCCCAGCCATGATCGATTACAGTGGCATTTCCGCGAACTGTCCATGGACCGGCGAATACCACTCGTCCTGCTGCAGGAGCAGTGATCGCCAAACCATCGCCGCCGCCAAAATCCAGGCCTGTGTGAAAGCCCGGCACCTGTAATTCAGTGCCCTGCCCAATATACGTTCGGCGGTTGCCGTAGCGTGATGTGAAATATGTCGATTCAGCGTAAGCGATAGCCGGGGAAATAAAATCACCAGACCAAAGTTTTGTGTGAGTAGAAGGGGTTGTCAGCCTGATTAATTCCTGCAATTCAGGTTCTGTGGAAGCGGGATCAATTGTGGCTGGGTCTACATATAACAGCGGGTCATCTGGATAATTGCCTGAGATGATCAAGATCAACTGTTCGTAGGATTGCTTGCTTCCATCCGGCAGGGTCGCGTCCAACCGTAAAGGATAAACTCCCGGCTCCAACAAGGCATGGACGCCTTGTAATGCAACTTGCGTGCCATTTTCATCTGGAAAGAAATTCAAAGAATGGTCAACAATCAGACCGCCCAGCGTAACACCGGGGATCGTTTGCACTTTGATTACTCCAGTGCCGCCCTGCTTTATGGGCAGGTCGCGAATCTCTGCGCTGACAAATGCGGACGGCAAACCAGTTGTGGCCGCATTATCACCTTCTCCTTTTGTAAAAAGTGTATCACCGGGGATGCCATCCCACGAACCATCCAAACCATTGATATCAGCAAGCGACCAGACATCGGTGTTATTTTTTACCGCCACTTCAAGCAGGGATTCTCCCACAGCAGGGGAGATGCGCTTGTTGTTCTGACTTTCACCTTGTCCCGGAAGAATCATGCTCACGCCTACATAAAATTCACTTGGGCTGACGACATGGTTGAGCTTTCTGAATAAACTGTCGGGCACTTGCGTTTGACGCATGAGGCTTCGATACGAATCACCGAAGTTGATGACTTCCGTGCTGAGGAGGCCAGTAATCCCTTCAAGCCCTGGTATGACGAGCTGCTGCCCGGCGGTTAATTGATTCGCATCCGCGATTCCATTTGCAGACATCAAATCGTTGAGGCTGACGCTGAAACGCGCCGCAATGGAGGAAAGGCTGTCGCCGGGCTGCACAATGTAAATAGGTCCGCTGGCGTCTTGCGCGTGGACAGGCTGGGATGAAAAGAACAGGCTTACTATAAGAAAAAGAATCAGGGTTGTGCGTTTATACATTCTTGAATTCAACCTTGTCGCCAATTTCATAATCCCCAAAACGATCTGGATGTATTTCCAATGTAAATTTTGCGTCTGCCTTGGGAAAATAGGCAGGGTGCCAGGATTTCGCAATGACCTTGTCCACAACAGCCATTTCTGAGTTGATCCAAAATACAGCTAGATCGAAAGGCACGAAGAACATGTGGATGGATGTGTCAAGGCGCGAATCCCGTTTTTCGACGAGCAGCAGGCCTTCGTTAAGTGCGAGGCGTTTTCTGAACATGAGTCCGCGCAATTTGCAGAGGAATGAGTCGCAGTAGCCTACTTGCGCGGGTTGTTCAATCGGTTTGGTCAGGTTGGTGATGCTGATGATCTGGGGCATGGGTATCATGAATTCGGGCGGCTGGAGTGCCGCCCGAAGGATAAGAAATTGAGTTCAGGATGATTTTTGTTTGAATACTTTTTCCACACTATCCATCAACTCTTGCGGTCCGAACGGCTTGGCGATGTAGTCATCCACTTTCGCTATGTGCAAGCCAAGCACTTTGTCGATGTTCTGTGCCTTGGCAGTGACGACAATGACAGGGATATCGCGCGTGGTAGTATCGGCTTTCATTTGTTGGTATACTTCCCAGCCGTCCATGTCTGGCATCATTAGATCGAGCAGAACAAGGTCTGGGAGTAATTCACGAACCATTTTGATGCCTTCCATTCCGCCTGCTGCGCCGATGACATCAAACCCGCGACGTCCAAGAATCAACCGAATCAGATCAATCATTTCGGGTTCGTCTTCAATACAAAGTATCTTTTTGACAGTTGTATTGTTCATAATTCTCCTGTCTTCAAATCAAGTTTACCATAAAACAAAAAACGGACTTTGCAGATGAAAATCATCACCTGGAATGTAAATGGCATTCGTGCCGCACTTGGAAAAGACGCGTTGAATTGGGCGTTTGCTCAACAGCCGGATGCCTTATGCCTGCAGGAAGTGAAGGCGCGGGAGGAACAATTAAGTGAAGAACAACGTGTTGCGTTGAAACTTCCCTTTGTATGGAATGCGGCAGAGCAACCCGGATACAGCGGTGTGACGACCTTTTATAATAAAGAGCCTGATGAGATCGTGATGGGCATGCATGCGCCGCATTTTGACGTGGAGGGACGCGTCATTCAAACACGTTGGGCTGGTCTGCGCCTCTTCAACATTTACTTCCCGAATGGCCAGCGCGGGCAGGAGCGCGTGGACTATAAACTTAAATTCTATGCTCATCTGCTGGAATTATGTCGCTCGCTTCATAAAAATGGGGAGGATATCATTATTACGGGCGACTTTAACACTTCCCACATGCCGATTGATCTAAAGAATGCAAAAGCAAACGAGAAAACTTCAGGCTTTCTGCCTGAAGAACGAGAATGGGTGCAGAAATTTCTGGATAATGGCTTTGTGGATATTTTCCGCCGCTTATATCCTGACAAAGTCCAGTACACCTGGTGGACGTACCGTCTGAATGCGCGCGCACGGGGAATTGGCTGGCGTTTGGATTATTTCCTGGTCTCTGAAGCTCTTGTCCCGCGAATAAAGGACGTGATCATCCATGATAGTGTCATGGGGTCGGATCATTGTCCCGTTGAATTATTGCTGGATTAATCAAACAATCGGGTGATTGCGTTTTTTGGAGGGCGTTGTATCATGGAATTAAAATGCGGCCATCTTGTGCGTCATATTCAGCTATGCTATCATGTTGAAACCAATTCGTCGGAGAAGCGTATTTTGTCCGTGTGAACATCATATTCTTATTTGGAGGCAGAGATGAGGAATACAAAACTTGGCATACCTGTACTTATTGCAGTTATCGTCATTTGTCTTGTGAGTGTTTGTTGTATTGTTGCGGGGCTTTATTTTTATGGTGATACGTTATTTGGATTCGGCCCGCAAGTGAATGGACCCTCTGAAGTTATCGTTCCCGCTGACACATCCAATTTACCGGAATGGACGGTCATTATTTACGGGGATGCCGATGATGAGATTCTGGAGGGTGATATTTGGTTTGATGTCAATGAAATGGAGTTGGTGGGCTCAAACTCACAGATGAATATTGTGGTTCAGTTGGACCGCGGGGTGGGAGGGTTCAATGGCGATGGCGATTGGTCAGATACGCGCCGGTACCTGATCACCCAGGACAATGACCTGAACGCTATTAATTCCCCGGTGATCGAGTATGTGGGTGAAGCTGATATGGGCAACCCGCAAACCCTGGTTGATTTTGCAACCTGGGCCATAAGGAATTATCCAGCCAAGAAATATGCGCTGATCATGTCTGATCATGGCGCAGGCTGGGCAATGGGATTCTCGGATCTCAGTTCTGGAAACACCCTGTCACTGCCTGAAATCACCAATGCAGTTGCGAAGATTCAACAGTCCATGGGCGGGCAAAAATTTGAAGTTTTGGGCTTCGATGCCTGTTTGATGGGAATGGTTGAGGTGTTTGGTTCCCTTTATCCATATGCAAACTTTATGATCGCGTCTCAGGAAGTGGAGCCTGCAACAGGCTGGGCATATGCTGGCTGGCTGCAACGGCTTGCTCAGAATCCCACTGCTAGTGGACGGGAATTATCACAGTACATTGTTTCAACCTACATTGTTGAAGATACGTTGCTTACCTTATCTCGTTCTTCCACTGAAATTGCTGAATTTGAAGCAGATACCACCTTAAGCGCGATCGATAGCGCCCGTATGCCGGATGTTATCAACGCTATGAACCAATTTATCTCTACTCTGGCGGCAGTTGACCAGCAATGGGTGGCGCAGGGACGTCAATACACGCGTAGTTACTATTCTGTGTTTGACGAGCGCCTGCCTTCTCCATTTATCGATTTGGTTAATTTTGCAGAGATCATGGCGACCACCAATGATCCTGCCATTATGCAGGCGAATGAACAATTGCGTACAGCCATTAGCAGCGCAATAGTTGCAGAGAAACATGGTGCGAGCATGGCTGGATCGTATGGAATTTCATTCCATTTTCCGATCTCGGATATTTACGTTTTCACGGAATATAATGAAAATTCCCCGCTTCGCTACTCTATCGATGCCGCTCGTTTTCTCGAACAATCTTCGTGGGATGAATTTTTGGCTTTCCACTATACCGGACAAGCGTTTGTCCCGCAATCGGGACAAGCCTTTGAGCCGAATCGTGCCAACCCGATAGTTGCCCCCGGCGCATCGGAGTTCAGCATTGCTCCTGTTCAACTTTCTGACACTGCCATTGTCGGCGATGAGACGCTCACGCTTTCCACCACTGTGACCGGGGACGTGGCTTACATTTACTTTATCCTCTATTTTTACAACCCTGATGCGAATGCCTATTGGGTGGGTGATACCTTCTACTATTTTGCTGAAAACACAACCACAGTGGGCGGTGTCAACATGCCAGATTACGGTCCCAGCCCGATTCAAGTCAACTATGAATGGACGCCGAGCCTTTGGGTGCTCAAAGATGGCGTACATGAAGAATTTGCCTTGTTCCAACCGGATGAATACCTGAGCGAGTCGGGTATTTCAACGTACTCGTTGTACGGGCAATACACTCCTGTGAACGGTTCTCCTGTGAATGCCAAACTGCTCTTTGACCCCGACGGCAACTTGCTGCAAGTTTACGCCCTGCCCGACCCCGATGGGGATGGTGTTGCTACTGCGGTAGCAGTCACACCTCAGATTGGTGACCAGTTCGAAGATTACGTCAAATCCTATTACTTTGATGAGAACAACGAAACCTATTATGATTATTCACTGGGAGGCGTCGTCTTCACATATGGCGAGCAGGGTTTCTGGTTCGAGTCCCGCTATCTTGTGGATGGCGATTACGCTGTCGGTTTCTATGCCGTTGACTTTGACAACAACATCAAGGAAAGTTACGAATTCTTTAATTACCAATTAGGGCGCTAGTTTTACAAAAAGGACTTCGGAATTTTCCGAAGTCCTTTTTATTTAAGCAGAACTTTTTGTGTTGCCTTGAAAGCCAGAGGCGGTAAATCGTTTCTTTCAAACCACTCCGCCGCATCTGCATCATCTGCTGGGGTCAGTTCGCCGCTGAGCACTTCCGCAACATAAACAATGATGAAATCTGCGCCGCGCTCATGCTCACGCCCGGAGATTACATCCAACACCTGCATCACGCGAACGCTCAAACCTGTTTCTTCAAAACATTCACGGGCTGCCGCTTCGGCAGGGTCTTCGCCGCCGTTGACGAATCCTGCAGGCAGCGTCCACAATCCGCGGAACGGTTCGTTAACTCTCCTCACAAGCAATACACGGCTGCCCTCTTCAACAAGGACAGCCGCGGCTACTTTTGGGTCTTGAAAATGGATCCAGCGGCATTGCGGACAGACCGGGCGCACCATGCCGAATTTGTCTTCGTACACAACCTCTGCACCGCAGCGCGGACAAAATTTTATGGAACTGTGATGGGCCATTTACAGATCATTGCCATTTGCGTGAAGCAGATTTTTGGATGATCCACATTGCCAATGCGCTCAACAGGATGACTGCCAGCAAAATGATTTGCCACGTGAAAGGGATCGGCGCTTCACTTTGCGCTGGGACCTGATCCTGCAATGCTGATTCAGGTGCAACATCTTTAGGCGCTTGTTCTCCTTCGCGGAGAGTGCCCTCATCTGTGGATGGAGCAGGCTGCATTTCAGCAAATGGCGCATCTGCCGACGGAGCCTCAGTTGCTACAAACATTTCTGCCGCCGCTGCCGGTGCTTCGGTTGCGGCTTCTTGCATCGCTGTGTCATCTCCTCCACCGCCGCCGCCCATTCCATACCCGTATGCGGGTGCGGCCGCCCCCATTCCTATTCGCGGGACAATTGAGTTGGCGGCAAATGTCAGTACGAGCAGGATGGTGGCAAATGCTGTTGAGAATCTAAAGACAGGATATGCTCGCGGCAATGGCGGTTTGAGTCCGACCATTTGGCGGGTCAGTGTGAAATTACGTGGAGCTTTGCGGGCTGGCAGTTTGCGGAGAATGCCGCGGGTGGCGCGAAGGTCTATTAAAACAGAAGCAAGCTCAGGGTCGGCAGCGATGCGGGCTTCCAATCGCTTTGACTCTGATGCGTTGAGTTGTCCATCCAGATAGGATGAGAGGAGTTCGATCTCGCGGAAATTTTTCATAGAGTATTCTCCCCTTCAAGACGAAATGAAGCGGGTAAAAGTTCCTCGAAGCCGCGCAGACATTCACGCAGACGCAAACGCGCGCGCGCAAGACGACTCTTGATGGTGCCAAGCGGCACTTTGGAAGCCGCTGCCACTTCGGTGTAATCCATGCCTTGAATGTCTGCCAGCACAACCACGGTGCGGAAATCTGTGGGCAGTGCTTCCAGACAATGCTGGATTGCATGTTCAAGTTCATCCGCTTCAGATTTTTCAGACGGTGTCATGTTGGGGTCTGCCATCCACTTGGGAGAATCCATTTCCTCCCCGTCGCTGGTTTCAGGTTCAAGCGGGGTGGTGGGTCGCCGCTTTTGTCGGCGCAATTCATCGTAGCAGGCGTTTGTGACAGTCCGCATGATCCATGCTTTGAAGGAGCCGCCGCGAAAAGACGAAATGCTGCGGAAGGCGGAGATGAATGCTTCTTGTGCTGCGTCTTCTGCCATGTCATCATCGCCGAGAATGCGCAGGGCGGTATTGAATACGGTATCCTGATAGTGCAGGATCAAAGTGTTGAACGCGTCAAGATCGCCTTTTTGTGCTGATTGGATAAGTGAGGTTTCGTCCATAAGTTTCTATTTTACCCGCTAAATGTTTGGAAGTTATTTTGCAAAACGCATTGCAATGAAAACATAGATCCACCTCCATACCATCATTCCAAGCGCATTGCTTCCGCCAAGAATAAGAGGGAAGAGAGGCAGCATTGCCGCTCCCAGCCAGGCGGCTCGAAGCGTGGCAGCCAATGGAGCAATGAAAAGCATGGCTGGAATGATGCGCCAAAGATTTTTTGGATCTTCAACAACTTGTTCGTCGAATAATCCAAACCAAGGGGTGAGCATGAACCAGCTGAACAGCATTGGGAGGAAAGTAGTTCCCATGCGCGGGATAAAGGATGCGCCCGTTTCGCCATGTGTGGCAAAGCCGATAATGGTGAGAAGGACAAGGGAGATGATATCGCCGATGACGAGAATGGTTTTCTTGTTCATGTGTTTGTTTTTTGAAAAGAGCCTAAAGGATTTTAAAACCTTTAGGCTCTGGCATTATTCCCTGCGTCCCTTGGTGACGATGCGAATGGGAGTGCCGAGGAAACTGTATTCCGCGCGAATCTGATTCTCTAGATAGCGTAAATAAGAGAAGTGCATCAACTTGGGCTCGTTGACATAGATCATAAAAGTCGGCGGGTCACTGCGGACTTGGGTGCCATAATACATCTTAAGGGCACGTCCCGCATGAGATGGGTGAGGATGCGCATCCTGCGCCTTGTGGATGATCTCGTTGATCGTGGATGTTGTCAGCCGCGCAAGACGTTCTTCCTGCACACGCAGCGCCATTGGCATCACCTGTTCCACCCGTTGACCCGTTTTGGCGGAAATATACAAAATCGGCACATAATCCATAAAATTAAGATCGTTGCGAATCTTGGCGGTATAGGCATCCATCGTTTCGCCGTCTTTTTCGATGGCATCCCATTTGTTGACCAACACCACGCAGGATTTCCATTCATCGAGAATAAAACCTGCAATGTGCGCGTCCTGCGCCGTGATCCCCGTGGTTGCGTCGATCATCAACAGGGCGACATCTGCGCGTTCAATGGATTTAAAGGAGCGCAGTACGCTGTATTGTTCCACGCCATGCTCGATCTTTCCGCGCCGACGGATGCCAGCCGTATCGATCAACGTGACTTCAACTCCATCAAAATCCAATTTTGTGTCGATAGAATCGCGTGTTGTCCCGGCAATCGGGCTGACAATAACACGTTCTTCGCCGACTAATTTATTCAACAAACTTGACTTTCCCGCATTCGGCTTGCCAACCAATGCGATCTTAATGCTGTCATCCACCTCATCCTCTTTTTGTTCGGGAAAGGAAGCTACGAGCGCATCAAGCAGATCGCCTGTGCTGGTTCCGTGAATGGCGGAAATGGCGAAAGGTTCTCCAAGCCCAAGTTCATAAAACTCGGAAGCTTGTTCCCGCCGTTCCCTTGAATCGCATTTATTGACCACCAAAAAAATTGGCGGCCAGAAGGTTCCGTCAGGTAGTTTTTTTTGCGAGCGGCGCAGAATTGTTGCCACTTCGCGGTCTGGTTCTGTAACACCAGTTTCCCCGTCATTGACGAAGAGAACTGCGTCCGCTTCCTGAATGGCGACTTGTGCCTGCCTGCGAATATCTTCGATGAAGTCGATTGAACCGGTAGAAAGCGGGGTTTTTCCGCCGTGAGTGGGGTCAATACCGCCGGTGTCCACAATGCTGAAACCGCGTCCGTTCCATTCCGCTTCACCGAATAGACGGTCACGCGTAGTACCGGGGATGTCATCCACAATGGCAAGCCGTTCACCGGCCAGGCGATTAAATAATGTCGATTTGCCGACGTTGGGTCTGCCTACTAATGCTACAACAGGTTTCATAAAAATTTATTTTCCAGTTTCTTTATTATGGCGTGGGAGTCGGCGTGGGTGTGACAATCGACCGAATGGGAGAAATGATCACTTCCACTGTATTTGGCAGGATCGACTCGACAATTATATTTGCGATAAAAATCTCCACGTTAGGCGTGATTTGATATGTCCCTGCGGGCAGTCCCGTCAGATCCACAGTGGCGCGTACGCCCTGGCGGGTCAGTGTATCCAGCAGAGAAAGCGGCCCGGAGAGGATCACATCCACTGTCGTGGGAGATACCGTCGCGGTCAAGCCGCTTTCAAGACCAATAATCTCGATTTTTTCTCCTGCCAGTGTAACACTACTTTCAATGGGGGAGACTCCGGCTTGTATCAAAACTGTCTGCTCGCCAATAATAGATACACCATCTGGTAAATTAATCGAAAGCCTTGTGTTGATATCATCCTGTGCATTTTGCAGGTCCAATGGCTGGGTTTCCACCACTCCCGGCAGATCATTGATGAGTTGCGCATCTGTCGAAAAAATAGTCACAACAGGCGGAAAGACGGAGAGATCCGTAAGACGATACCCGCTTGCCACGCGCCCAATAATTGTCACTTTTACTGCCACATCACGATACCCGCCTCGCTGGCTGACAGGTAATATTACGTGGACAGTTTCAGGAGAGACAGAAACCCCGTTTACTTTTTGACCTCTATCATTTAATACTTCAATCGATAGGGACTGATCGAAATTTTCGCGGATGCCGCTCAAGCTGACAGAAACCCGCGTACGCGTCACCTGCTCGACCTGAGACTGGGCACCGGACACAACAACTTGTGCAGGCTCAAGGCTGCTCTCGCCAACTTCATATCCGATGGCGGCTTCTCCGGACAGGCTTAAGTCCACATCAAAGGTTTTGGAAACGAGCGGCTCCAAAGAGAACGTGACCAGGTGTGGCGCAACCGCCTCGATTTGTACTGGACGCGCATTGACCTGTATCTGTAACTCAACCTCATGCTCGCCAGAACTTAAACCTGAAAGATCCAATATCGCACGGACGAGTTGGGGATCTGCTTCAATTAAATTCCAGACGGAACGAGGTGCGCGCAGGGATACTTCCACTTCTTTTGGGACGTCATTGCTCAATACCAGGTTGGGAGATTGACCAATGATCTGCAATGGCACCGGTGATGGAAGCGCACGAGTTTCATCAGGGTCTGCCGAAGTGACGGCAGAGATCCATACAGCCATTGCAAGTGCAAAAGCCCAGAGGAATGTGCGGTAATTTTGAGAGATCCAGCGAAACATTATTTATCTTCTTTTCTGCGAAACAAACCAGGGAAAAGTTTTTCGAAAAAGTTTGGTTTATGTTCCCTGCCGTTCGGACGGAAGAACGCAATCAGAATATTCTCCAGCCGTTCGGGGTCGAGGCGGCGTAGCATTCTACCAGCATGTGCGATGGAGATTGCTCCTGTTTCCTCAGAGACAACCACCGCGATTGCGTCACTGGTTTCGGAAGTGCCTAATGCGGCGCGGTGGCGCAAGCCCATTTGGCGTTCGGGAGTACGGTTCAAGATTCCGCTGGCGGAGAGAGGCAGCACACAGGCCGCGGCAACGATCTGCGAATTGACCACAATGACTCCGCCGTCATGCAGGGGAGTGTTTGGATAAAAGATTTGCAATAACAGCTCGGGTGTTACACGAGCGTTTAACTGCACGCCGCTTTGCGCCAATTCATCGAGGTTGTCCAATCGCTGCAGGATGATCAAAGCTCCATGCTGGCGTGCGGATAACCTGGCTGTGGCTGTCACTATGGAATGGATGGTCTGTTCGAGGACCATATCTGCTGATTTAACGGTAACAGGCCAAACGGTCCCAGCCCGGCCGAGGCGTTCGAGCGTCCGCCGAATTTCGGGGGCAAATATCACAGGCAATGCAAGCAATAAGGCAGGCAGGGAATTTTGTGCGAACCAGGAAAAGGCGGGTAGATCCACCAGGCTTGTGAGCAGGATGAGTGCCACAACAAGCAGGATCATCCCGCGCAGGAGTGCCATGGCTTGCGTATCGCGCAGGGAATACAGCAAGCCAAAGAAAATCAGCGTGACGAGCATGATGTCGAAGACGCTCAGCCAGCTGATTCGTTGAAATATAAAGAAGAGGTTATTGAGAAGTTCTGTCACTTTATAGGGTTGGGCTGGTCAAGGCTCGGTAATCAGGGAAGGATGAATCCTAATTACCTGATACCGACCCTAGACCCTAAATGGGGCGCAGGACACGGTCCTGGCGCAGTTGTTTAAAGAAGAGTGCGCTGCTTCCTGCTTGAATGGATTCGATTGCGGCGTCCTGCCAGGCTTGCACGCCAAGAGTTTCCGGTGTGCGGCGTTCATACCCAAGCTGTTTCCAGAGTTCTTCCTGCGCGGAGATTTCACTCATTGCGAAAATAAGCGACGCTTCACTTTGCAGTTCGCTGGAAGCAATCTCCACTTCCTTGATCAGCATTTCAAGGGCTTTTTTTGCATCTGCATGTTCTTCAAGGAAAATATCAGTGGTGCGTGTTACCAGATTTTCCACCTGCCAGCCCGCCAGTCCAACGAGTTGACCATCCTGCTCCAGAAGCATGTAGGCTTTGTCACCGAAACTTTCCATCACATCACTGGCGGTCATTTTGCGTTTGCCTTTGCTAAGGCGGGTGACCAGTTCCGCAATGGAAGTAGAGTGTTTTGGCTTGCCGCGTTTGACGGAAAATTCACCAGTCGGAGTCTTTTTGATAATAGCAGTATCAACAGCGGCTTCCGAGGCGCCGGGGACAATTTCCTTCCAGGCTTCGCTGACCTGTTTCCACAAATCATCATAGGAGCCTGTGTTCGTGATGACGATATTGGCAACTGCAACCTTGGCACTTTGCGCCGACTGCATGTGGATTCGTTCCGATGCCTGTTCCCGGTTCATACCGCGTTTGCGTACCAACCGCTCTATCTGAACTTCTTCCGGAGCATTCGTCACCCAGATGGAATCGCACATCTTTCGCAGTTCGCCTTCCAAAAGCTTGATCGCCTCAATCACGATCACCGGCTGGGTTGCCCGTTTCGAAAGAATCTCCGCTGCCTGGCGCACCAGCGGATGGACAATCGCTTCCAGTTGTTTCATCGCTTCAGGGTCTGAGAAAACCAGATTGCCGAGTTTCTTTCGGTCAATTTCGCCGTCTTTATTGACCAGCCATTTACCGAACTTGTCGATCACCTGCTGATAGCCGGGCGCGCCCTTGGCATACGTGCGGTGAGAAAGCGCATCCGCGTCAATGGTGTATGCACCCAGGTGTTCCAGCATGCGGCGCACTACACTCTTTCCAGTGGCGATGTTGCCAGTGAGACCGATCACAAATTTGCCGGGCATATTGCTCAAAATGATTCCTCTTTATTGCTTGATAATAAATGCTCCTCTATTTTAATGTCTTTTCTCGAAATGTCCACCTGTGGCTCTTCCATTAAATTGACAAAAATATAAGTTTTGATCGAAAAGAGCCAATATTTTGCTTTGGCTGTTGACCGCCTCTCTCCTTACGTGTATCATACATTTGTCTCAGGCTGGTCGGGCAGTTGCGGTCCTGCGTTGTCGGGATCGAGGAAAGTCCGCACTCCATAGAGCACGGCGTCGGATAGCACCCGGGGCGGGGAAGTCCCGTCACTTGTGACGGGAACACGCTGAAAGGCGTGAACCTGCCGGATAAGGGCCACAGAAACAAACAGCTTTCCACCCTTTGGGGTGAAAGTGATGGTGAAAAGGTGGTGTAAGAGACCACCGGCGCGCGCAGTAATGCGTGTGGCCAGGTAACCCCCGCCGGGAGCAAGGCCAAGCAGGGACGAAATCGTCTGTGGACGATGGGAGACGGCTCGTCTTCGCAAGTGCCTTTCCCTCTTGTGGGAAAGGCCAGTCCCGGGTAGGCTGCATCGAGCGATGTGGTGACACATCGCCCAGAGAGATGACTGCACAAGCGGAGCAATCCGCCGGACAGAATGCGGCTTATAGACCAGCCTGAGACTTTTTATGATTGGCGAGGAGCGACAGCTTGAATCTTTACAGAACGAATAAAAGGAAAGTATTGATTTTTCTAGTGGGATTAATTTTCATCCTTGCCTGCAATCTCCCATCAACCGCTTCCTCCCCGACCCCGGATTTGTTTGCCACATTATCTGCCGCTACTCCGCTGTCAGCGGATTCAACTGCCGAGGTTGTGGTCCCAGTTTCCCCGGATGGCGAACCGCTTGGTCAGATTGCGTTTACCTGCCAGGTGTTTAAAGTCACTGCCAGTAATCAAATCTGTATCATCAACGCAGACGGGACGGGTTTCCGCCGATTGACGGTTGATAATACCAAACAGCATTACTATCCATCTGTTGCTCCCGATGGAAAGAGTGTGATCTACGCTGCCTTCCGCGAGCCGAACATTTACGAAATCTACGAAGTGGATATTGTTTCAGGCGTCATCACGCAGTTGACCGACAGATTCGGGAATCTGAACGGACCTGAGATTTCCCCTGATGGTTCAACCATTGTTTTCAAACTGTCCACTGCGAATTCAAATGAATTGTGGCTGATGGATCGTGATGGAAGCAACCCGCGCCGAATCCCGAATGCCTCGGGCTGGGATCCGACCTGGTCGCCTGATGGAAGTATGATTTTATTCGCGTCCGATATGGAAGGCGCAATTCAATTATTCCGAATCCGTTTGGATGGCAGTGATTTGCAAAAAATCAGCAGCCTGCCCGCGATACGGGGAAGAAGCGATTGGTCGCCTGATGGACAGTTTATCGTCACGTATTCAGGTCAACCATGGAACCGGGACATCTACATCATGAACGCGGACGGTTCAAATGCGAAGATGCTTTCCGTTACAGGCGGTAATTCGCAGGGACCGTCCTTTTCACCTGATGGACAATGGGTGGCATTCACTTCCTATTTTGATAACTATGGCGATGACCATGGCTGTGAAATTTATATCATGCGGATTGATGGCAGCGATACGCGCCGATTAACAAATAATGATTATTGTGATTTCCAACCTCGCTGGGGACCGTAGTGTCGAAAGGAGAATCCAATGGACATTAAAGGGAAGGTGGTCATCGTTACCGGGGCATCGTCTGGGATTGGGGAAGCGACTGCCCGCGAGTTTGGACGCGAAGGCGCAAAAGTAATTCTCGCTGCCCGCCGCGTGGATAGACTGCAAGCCCTCGCGCTCGAAATTGATTCAATGAACACAGGCGCGGAAACCCTGGTGATACAAGCTGACCTTTCCAAACTTGAAGATATTCAGATGCTGGTTTCACAAACGCTTGAAAGATTCAAACGCATTGATATTCTCGTCAATAATGCGGGCTTTGGACGTTTGGACTGGCTGGAAAAGCTCGACCCCGTCAACGACATTCAAGCGCAAATCGATGTGAACGTGATGGGAGTCATCCAGACCACGCGGCAGGTATTGCCAGTGATGATGAAACAACGCGCAGGCAGCATCATCAATATGTGTTCGATGGCTGGGCTGGTCGCCACGCCCACGTACACGATCTATGCGGCGTCCAAACATGCCGTGCACGGATTCTCCGAAGCCTTGCGCCGTGAAGTGAAACCCTGGGGCATTGATGTTTCACTTATTTATCCCGGCGGTGTGGTCACAGAATTTAGTCAGCACGCGGGCATCAGGCGCAAGACCAAGGCCACCACGCCAAAGTTCATGCTGCTGACGGCAGAGCAGGTTGCCCAAGCTGTGGTAAAACTGGTGCGCCGTCCGCGCCGCATGTGGATCATCCCCTGGTTGTGGAGTGTGACCATGTTCATGAACAGATTCGTCCCGGGCTTTGTGGATTACACTACCATTAACCGCTTTACCATCCCTGAGCGGGAAGATGAATTAAACGCAAAATAAATTTTTGGAG
>JAEURE010000370.1 GCA_016789485.1 Anaerolineales bacterium
TTCTAAAATACACGAAATAATTCAAATATTTTATTCGATTATCATCAATAATACTCATCATACTTACTGCTATGATTGTCCATAGTACGACGTCGTCGACGACGATGATGATGATGACGACTACCTTTATTTGTTGATTCTGGTTGATTTTCTTTGCAAAGATGGATTTCAGTGATTCCGGTTGCCGAACGAATCCATCGACGACAAGGTCGGCAAAGGGGATGTTGACCGCATTGGGCATGTGTCCGCTTCGCAGACCTGCACGCGGCTCAGGTTCTTGACCTTTGAACCGCCCCTCGGAACGGGCATCCACCACGCTGAAAGTCGGGTCGGATAACGCTGCAAGCACCTGCGCGGACTCGACGAACATTCCCTCTTGCGGGTGAGAGATAAAATTTCCCCGAGTTTTCCCAGTGGACTCTGCTTGTTTGCCGCAAGGGTAGCCGGCTTTTTTCCATGCGGGCAGCCCTCCATCCAGAACAGCGATTTGATTATGTCCCATGGCGCGAAACATCCACCATGCACGTGGACTGGAATACACGCCTACATCGTCGTAGGCGACAATGGCGCTGTCCTTGTTGATGCCCAGTTTTTGCATTTCTTCAGCAAAGAACTCTGCGGATGGCATCATGTGGGGCAGGTTTGTGTTTTTATCGCGGATGTGTTCATCGAAATCGAAGCGCAATGCGCCTTGGATACAGCCAGGTTCTTCCTGCAAAACGTCGCTGACGACGGGAGTAACGGGTTTCATGCTGGCATCCAGAATGATGAGATTATCGGCGTTGAGATGTTCAACCAGCCATGGGACGGTGATTAACGGGGATGATATTTGTATGTTTGACATGGCTCTCTTTTTATTTGGATGTTACAACGAAAGAGACTTGATAGTCTGTATCGTTGATCCTGCCTGAAAAGTTGGCGGGGTACGGCAATACAGCTTTTACCCGAACGATGTAGTCTTCATATTCCACGCGATCTTGAATCCCTTCAAAAGGACCTTCTGGCACGCGTCCGTCATTGTCTGTAAAGGTTTGCAGGAGAGATTCACTTGATCGATTATCGCCTTTCTGAAGCGAGATGTGCAGCATCACAGGTCCGCTTTCGGTACATTCGATATCCAGTGGACAGCGTCCATCACCAGGGACGGCAATGAGGCGCAGGGTGATATCCGTGCCGAGGATGGCAGCGGATTGGCCGGGGTGTAGGATAAATTCTTCGTTAACAGCAGCAGTGATCGGCGGAGGCGGAGGCGCGGCCTGACAGGACGTCAATATGATTGCTGAAAGAATGAGCAGGAAAAAGAGTCTGTTGTTCATACGTTAATGGGCGGCGTATTTGATATTGTCTTTTCCATAATTTTTTACCGAATACATCAATTTGTCAGCGAGGCCAAGGATATCATCCACTGAAAGCTGCGGTGCATTTAAAGAGATGACGCCAATGCTGAAAGTGACCGGCCATTTTTTTGTCGTCATCTCTTCCTGAAGTCTTTTCTGCATTTTGGAAATGGCGATTCTGGCAGTGTCTGTATCTGTTTCGGGCAGCAGAAGCGCAAACTCGTCGCCGCCTACGCGGGCAATCGTATCTGTTTTGCGTAAATTTCTTTTAATACTCTGGGCAATGACCCGCAGCACCATGTCTCCGAAGGCATGGCCGAATGTGTCATTCACGGTTTTGAAATTGTCAATGTCGATAAATGCGACGGTGAAGGGGCGCTGGTAACGGACGGAACGGTCAATTTCGCTTTGAGTTACATCATGAAAGGAGCGCGTGTTCATTGCGCCGGTTAAAAAGTCGGTGCGGGCGTGTTCCTTCTCGTGTTCCAAATTCCTTATGAGCAGGACGGGAACCAGGAAAAAGCCAAGACGAATGATCGCGTTCCAAAAATTAACGAACAAACTTACTTCAGGACCGGAGATGAGTTCAATTACAAACCATATCCCTGCGCTGACGGAGGCGATGATGATGCCGGCAGTGCCATTGATGGACCAGGCGAACAGGATAATGGGGATCAAATAAAAAAGTGAAAAGGAAAGTTCAGTTCCAGTTACATAATCCAGGGTTGAGACGATTAATAGCAGCAGAAGCCCCAGGATGACCCAAAACGGTTTGCCGATTTTCTCCAGATTCAAAGCGATCTTTTTCATTTAGTTTTGCCCTTATTGAAACCTACCTGTAAAAATAAAAAGGCGCACACTGTTTTTGATGGAATGTGCGCCTCGTTCTTCATTATTTATCCGTGTCTGCTCATGAACCTTTCCATTCGCAGGAGGGCCTCTTCGATCTTTTCATAGGCTGTTGCGTAACATGCCCTGACGAAACCGTCTCCACCGGGGCCGAAGGCATTACCCGGAACAACAGCGACACCTTCTTCTTTGAGTAAAGTCTCTGCAAAAGTTTCATCATCCATGCCGGAGGCCTTGATG
>JAEURE010000371.1 GCA_016789485.1 Anaerolineales bacterium
GATTTTCTTACTTTCCCTTGCAGGTGGCGACGTACTTTGGCTTTGTTTCAGCAGGTATTTCGATTTTGGCAATTCCCATCGTCGCTGCTTTGCGCCTTGCTGGATCTCATTTTTTTGAAGGTCAAACCACCACACTTATTTCAGTGCTTTTTCTCGGCGGCGTGCAGTTGATCTCGCTTGGAATCCTGGGTGAATACATTGGAAGGCTTTACGATGAAGCCAAAGGCAGACCGTTATATATCGTCCGTGAAGCGCCGGAAGAGTAGATCTTAATAATCATGGGTAAATGGTTGTTGGCTCAATCGATGCCAGCGACCATTTTTCTTCTTTTTTGTTCGAAACACTCTATATCTTTAATATATTGAGAAAATACTATGCAGCCAGAATCCTCCAAACTTATCGAGCACGTCAATACCCATTACGACGAGTTTATAGAGAGCTTTTTAAAACTGTTAAGGTTCCGTTCGGTCAGCACAGATCCGGCCTATCAACCCGAATTGAATCAATGCGCTCAATGGATCGCAGATGAGGCCGGCCGAATTGGTTTGAAAAATGTAAGATTGATTCCCACGGGCGGGCATCCCGTCATTTACGCCGAATGGCTTGAAGCTGGACCAAACCAACCAACTGTTTTGTTTTACGCGCATTATGACGTCCAACCGCCTGATCCGCTTGAGCTTTGGGCGCATGATCCTTTTGATCCCATCTTGCGAGATGACAAACTCTACGCTCGCGGCGTTGCCGATAATAAATCGGGAGTCTATGTCACGCTTAGGGCATTTGAGACGTATTTTTCTGTTGAAGGTAAATTACCAATTAATGTAAAACTCCTTTTTGAGGGCGAAGAAGAATCCGGTTCGCCAAGTATTGAGAAATTCCTGTTCGAGAATAAAGAACTATTGAAAGCGGATTACATGGTGGTCAACGATGGCACCAACGCTCCCGGTCAGCCTATCGTCCCGGCAGGAGTGCGAGGTATTATCAGCGGCGAAGTGATGATTCGCGGTCCTTTACAAGACTTGCATTCCGGCTCTTATGGCGGATGGGTGCATAACCCCGCGCATGTCCTTGGGCAGATTATTGCTTCGTTCCATGAAACCTCTGGTCGGGTTGTCATCTCAGGTTTTTACGATGGGGTGGAACCGCTCACACCCGGCGAACAAGAACTTCTACGTATTGCTGTAGAAAATCAGGCCTTCATCGGCGAACTGATGGAAGAAAGCGGCGTAACCGACCCTTGGGCAGGAGAAGTCGCTCCGCTCGGCGAACGGATGTGGGCATTGCCGTGTTTGGATATCAACGGCATTACCGCCGGCTATCAGGGAACCGGAACTAAAACCATTATCCCTGCCAAGGCGAGTTTTAAGTTTTCTGCGCGCCTGGCGCCAGGGCAGGACCCCGATCATATCGAGCAGGTTTTTGCCGATCACGTCCTGCGATTCGAGAGCGCACACATCAAAATTTCCATCTCATTTGAAACCAATGCCCGTGGAGTTAAAAGTATCCCGAAAGGCAGGGTGGCAGATGCAATCAATCGCGCATTTATGGAGTCTTGGGGTAAGGAACCATTAATCTACCCCGAAGGCGGCTCTGTGCCTTTGCTTGGAATTTTCGACCGCGATTTCAAAATGCCGATTCTTTCGATGGCATATGTCACAGGTGGAAGCGCGCATTCGCCAAACGAATACATCCATGTGGATACGCTCTTGCGTGGTTTACAATGTGCCATTTTATTCCTGTCCTATGTGAAGAACCCGTAACATTTCAACCCCATACTTCCATGTTCAAATCCCTCACATTTTTGAAAGATCGGGCTTTTCTAAGCGAAATGCTCACCATTGCATTGCCGATCTCTTTTCAACAACTCATTAACGCCTCCCTCAACATGATCGACGTCATCATGGTCGGGCAGCTAGGCGAGGCTTCGATTGCCGCGCTTGGTTTGTCCAACCAGGTTTTTTTCGTGCTCATCCTTTTGTTGTTCGGCACCACCAGCGGCATGGCGATCTTCACCGCCCAATTTTGGGGAAAGCAGGAACTCGAACCCATCCGCAAAGTACTGGGCATGAGCATCGTAACAACAGCATTTCTTGCACTTCTCTTTACATTGGCTGCTACACTCATGCCGCGCACGGTTCTCGGTCTTTATACGAACGACACAGCCGTGATCGAGATCGGCGCGCAATATCTCAGTATCGTTGGCTTCAGCTACATTCCGGTTGCCATTGCTACTTCTTATGTTGCAGTCATGCGCAGTATTCAACTGGTGAGGCTGACAGTGATTGCAACCGTCACTGCTTTGATCTTTAAAACGATTCTTGGTTATATGCTCATTTTCGGCCTTGCAGGATTCCCTGCTCTCGGGGTGCGGGGCGCTGCGATAGGCACCGCCTCTGGCTGGACTTTGGA
>JAEURE010000372.1 GCA_016789485.1 Anaerolineales bacterium
GTGAGGGCGGCCTATGCCGCACGCCTCGACGGGGCCTACCGGCAGGCAATCGATCAACAATCTGGAGTGCAATCCGATGCCGTTCTTTGACACCCTGCAGGCTGCAACTGCGGCCGAGCGCGCGCACGTCTTCGACGCGCCCATCATCCGCGTGGCGCAAAAAGAAGTGCCGCTCCCCTACAACCGCACGCTTGAACAAGCCGCGCTCCCACAGGTCGCCGACATCACAGCGGCGGTAAAGGAGGTCTTAAAGTAATGGCCGAAACAATTTCCATGCCCAAGCTCGGCTTCGACATGGCCGAGGGTCTGCTCGTCCGTTGGGTGAAACAAGTCGGCGAGACCATCAACAAAGGCGATGTGCTCGCTGAAATCGAAACCGACAAAGCCACCGTTGAAGTTGAATCTTCCGCAAGCGGCGTCGTTCTGCAACTCATCGTCGATCAAGGCACGATGGTTCCTGTCAATGCGCCGATCGCTGTTGTGGGTGCTGCGGGTGAAAAAGTGGACACGCCAACAGGTGCTGCGCCAAAAGCAGAAGTTAAAGCCGATGAAAAGCCTGCGCTTCAGACTCAACCGATAGTTGATTCTGCTCCCCAAGCATCATCTCCTGTTGACTCTGGTTCCGTCAAAGCCTCGCCACTTGCAAAGAAAATTGCCCGCGACCAAAAAGTGGATCTGTCCAACGTGAAAGGCACTGGCCCAGGTGGACGCATTGTCCGCAAGGATATTGAAGCGGCGCTTTCGAGTGGCCAGCCGTCCGCTGTCAGCCATCAACCTGCTGTCAGTGGTTCATCGTCCGCAGTCATTGTTTCACAGGACGATAAAGTTGTGGCAACGACCAAACTCCGCCAAGCCATTGGCCGCAGACTGGTTGAATCGAAAACAACCATTCCGCATTTTTACGTCACTCACGAATACAAGATGGACGCGTTGATGGACATGCGCAAGCAAGTCAATGCGTATTTGCCCGATAACGAAAAAGTGTCGGTTAATGACTTTATTCTCAAGGCGGTTGCTCTTTCGCTGCGTCAGTTCCCCAACTTGAATGCGACCATCAAAGGCAACGAGATCGTGCAATTCGGACACGTCAATGTCGGCGTGGCGGTCACCGTTCCCGGCGGTCTGATGACTGTCGTCGTCAAAGACACAGACCAGAAGGCACTGCGCCAAATCTCGGGCGAAGTCAAAGCTATGGCAGGCCGCGCCCGCGAAGGCAAGGTCAAGCCAGAAGATGTGGATGGTTCCACCTTCTCCACCTCCAATTTAGGAATGTACGATGTCGAAGACTTCATTGCCATCATCAACCCGCCCGAAGCCGCCATCCTCGCCATTTCCTCCGCAAGGGAAGTCCCTGTGGCGGAGAATGGTCAGATCAAAGCTGGCTGGCGAATGAAAGCAACCATCTCCGTTGATCACCGCGTCAGTGACGGAGCTGAAGCCGCCCAGTTCATGCAAAAGCTCGCAGAGTTCCTCGAAAATCCCGTTAGAACGCTTGTGTAAAAGAAAACTTCCGAAGCTTACAACTTCGGAAGTTTTTTATCACTATCTTGGCACATAATACTCAAGCAGCAAATGCGGACGGTCTTTTTGATCGGCATAATCTCCGCTATAGAACATCAGATAATCATCTCCAAAATCATTGTTGTCGTCCAGTTGAAAAGCAAGGCGGAATTGTGTCACTCCAATCAAATTAATGGAAGAGAAGGCGGAGTCATCCAATACTGCCCAATACCAGCCGCCAACGGGATTATTCTGGATCTGTCCTACAGAATACATGCTTGCAGGCGCCTGAAAATCTAAAGACTGCAATGCCTTGATGCCAAAAAGACCAAAAGAGCCGAAAGGACCGTAACGAATATCCACCGAGATATTACCGTGTGTGGTGAAAGGATCTGTCCCGACGCTGCGCTGCAGCTTTATCGTAAGAATGGCATTGGTGATAACAGCATTATCAGGCAGGTACGAGGTGGGAAAACTTAAGATAGCGCGATACTGACGATTGGCGGCATTATCACCAATGTTTAAAAGCGCATCGATGGAATTTTTTGTATACCCTTGATCGCTGTTTTCCTTTGATTCAAGTATCCAGCCGTCATTTTCACCATTTGACCTTAATTTTTCAGACATGGTAACGTACGTTATCTTTGTAACCGTATAGGATTCTCCAACGGCAAAGCTGCCGTCTCCCGTTCCGCCCAACGGGAAATTGAAGGCATCCACAATGCTGTCGTTGTCCACCACATCGAGGCGGATGGTGCCGTTGCCAGTGCCAGTAGCAACCGCCACAAAATACGTATTTCCTGAAAAAAGGATTTCCGTTATGGCTGCATTGGAAACACCATTGGTGGTCAGCAGGAAGTCACCGCCATCCACTCCGCTGACAGGCTCGGAAAATGTCACGCTG
>JAEURE010000373.1 GCA_016789485.1 Anaerolineales bacterium
TTGACTCCATCCACGACCATATCTTTCACCCCGCCGACGGGCGTGGCAATGACGGTCTTTCCGCAAGCCATCGCTTCAAGAACAGCATTGGGCATTCCATCTCTCAAGGAGGGATGCACGAACACATCCATCAAGGAATAGTAGGCGGGCAGGTCATTATGTAAAATATACCCAGTGAGGATGATTTTGAGATTAGGATTGGATTGCAGAAACTTATCGAACCATTTTTTATCTTCGCCTTCTCGCACCTCGCCAACGATCAGAAGGGAACTGGGCTGTTTTTTATTGATTTTCGCGTAGCCAGCTAGAAGAGTCTCCATTCCCTTCTTTTCGCGTAATTCACCGACGAAACCAATGACAGGATTTCCACTTTCCACTTTCCACTCAGCACTTCTTGCTTCTTTTCTCTTTCCTGCTCCCATCCCCAGCGCTTCAGCCAAACCTTCATTTCTCTCCATCGGCTTAAAATGGTCTACATCAATACCATTCGGAATTAATTCAATGCCTCGGTCTATAAACGCCTTTGCTTTTTTTGCCAACTCACTTGCGTTCGTGGTTACAGCACTGGCATTTTGCAGCGCATACATCACATGCGAAAATTTAGACGGATCAAATGCTGCCCGTTCAATGTCATTTCCGCGGATGGAGACAACGCTGGGGATGTTCAAATACTTCCCCGCATACGCCGCAACAAACCCTGCCATCGGAAGAAAATAGGCATGCAGCAGGTCGAACCGTTCGCGCTTGTGTTCTTCTACAATAAGTTCGAACCAATCGACAAGCGTATCGTCCACGCGTTTGTGTGCGCCAAAGCGGGTGATGTTGACTCCGTTTGAGCGTAGAGTCTGCTTTTTTGTGGCTGGCAAATTTCCGCTTGGAGCAAAGACGCGGACTTCATATCCAGCAGATGCAAGCAGATGCCCCATTCGTCCTGTTGAGATTGCAAGGCCGCCGATGTCTGGTGTATACTTTTCCGAAAGCAACGCAATTTTCATGAGGTGTCTCGATGGCAGAAAAATGTGAAATGATTATTGGTTATTTGGTTCCACATCAATGTGAAAATCCTGCGCTTGGCAAGTGCGTCAAATGTGGGCGCGGTTTTTGTGATGAGCATACGAATGCAACTCAGGAGGGCCGTGTTTGCCTGGCGTGTGAGCAGGGGCTTGAGATGCCCGTTGCTTTGCCCATTGCTGCGGCATTGTTCACGCCGTCTGACCTGGATGCCTTTAGCCGCACCAGCCGTTTCAACGATAACGATGCGGACGATGGTAGCGACATGTTCTCGGACCTAAGTTAGTACGGCCCGATCGTTTCCCAGATTTCTTTGTTCTGTTCAATAAAATCGTCGCACCGCCTGCATGGAGATAATGCGGGCGGATGCATTTTTAATCGCACCTGTCGATACTCCGCGCCTTCCCAAATGTCCTTGAAAGATTGTTTGGCGATATTTCCAATGGGCGGAATTTTTTCACGAGTCATGCAGCAGACATATACATTACCGTTGAAATCAATGAGACTGTGAGTCCACGGTGCGAAGCAGGGATGCTTGTCATAGTAGCCAAAGGCATATCTGCCCGCGCGTCCCAATCGGACCTCAGACTCGCTTCTGCCAAACGGGAATGCATCTTCATCCGAAATGATCAATCCCAGCGCAAGGGCACGTTCCGCTATCCGAGGACCGATCTCTTCATTGAATAAGGCAATGTCCTTTTTCCGCATGGACAGGATTTCGCCGCAGTGATCATCCACTGGAATTAAATTGATGCCATCTGCGCCGAGGGAGTGTGCAAGGTCTGGGAGAGTATCCAGTGTTTGGTAATTTGTGCGGCTGACCACGGTATTGATACGGATAGTCAACTTGCCTTTGTGTTTGTACCTGCGGAATAATTCAACGGCTTTGGTCGTGGCTTTGAACGCGCCTTCCACGCCGCGGATCTTTTCGTGCATTTTGCGGATAGGGGAGTCGATGGAAATATTTACGCCGCGTAACCCGCCTTCGACCAGACGCTTTGCTTTTTCCTTGGTGATGAGTGTGCCGTTCGTCGTCATTGTCACTTTGATATCCAGCGACGAAGCGTGCTCCACGAATTCAGGAATCTGCGGCCGCAGCATCGGCTCCCCGCCAGAGATGTGGATTTTCTTTGTTCCGAGTTCAGCCAGCTCGCTGATGACCTCTCGAAATCTTTCAGCCGAGACAGGCGGCTCGCGGGTCTCGCGCCAGTGATTGCACATTTCACATTTCAAGTTGCAGCCGTAGAACACTTTGAACTTTACGTATAACGGTCTGAATGGGCGCGCGTTCAGAACGGCTAGTTTGAATTCCTCTTTTTCACTGGCAATGGTTTCTGGATTATACATAACAGTAAGTTTCGCAATT
>JAEURE010000374.1 GCA_016789485.1 Anaerolineales bacterium
ACAGGGAGAGTCAATATGGCGAACGAAACCAGGCTGACCGCTGCGATCAGGCTGATCTGCAAAATGCGAATGCGTGTGGAAACGAAATTACGTGCTGACATAAATATGAACCGCGAAGAAGACAGGCATGGTCAACACGCCCGCTGCTTCGCGGTAACAATTACTTCGTGAGCAATTCTTTCACAGTCGCGCTGATCATATCGTTGGGGGCGCGTCCTGCCACTTTGGGCATGACGATCTTCATTACCTTGCCCATGTCACTTGGGACGGAAGCACCCGTCTCAGCAATGGCGGCCTGCACCAGAGCGCGCAGTTCCTCAGCGGGCATGGCTTTAGGCAGGAAAACTTCCAAGACCTTGATCTCGACTTCGTTTTCATCCACAAGATCGGGACGACTGGCTTTCTTCGCCTCCTCAATTGCTTCGCGGCGATTCTTGATCTCTTTTTGCACCAACGCCACAACCGCAAGATCATCAAGCTGAGTTTGCTTGTCCACTTCCGCCTGTTTAACGGCAGCCAACACCATGCGCAGGGTACGCTTGCGGACTTCATCTCCGCTTTTCATGGCATCTTTTACTGATTCATTAAGTTGAGTTTTTATATCCATATTTTGATTATACCTTTTATCCAGGGTAAAAATTTTTTGATCACTTGTCCACAAAGCGTGCAAACATTTCAGGAGTGAGCAATTTTCGTAAAATATCAAACTCATGCTGGGTACGTTTTACTGCGGCAGCACGGGCATAGGCAAAGTTCGGTCCTTGCTGCGGCGAATCGAGATTCATTTTCCCGTGCGAATCGTCTGGCAGAAGTTTAAGGGAGAACTCACGCAGGAACGGAACAAAGTACAGCGCATCCATTGGGAGATAGATCTTCCCAGAGCGAAGGTTGGGGCTGCGAAGAATGTCCTTTTGAACGGGATCAATTTCCGGCGGAGAAGGGCGCGCGCCGTTGTATTGATCAATCCACAACGAGACATAATTTGTGTGAGAGTAAAAATCCTGCGCAGTGTGCAGCAGCCTTCCAAAGGCGATCCACGCAGAGAGAACGCCCTGAGCCATCAAGGTAGCAAGCACATATCCGCGCTGCTCGATAATGTAGCGATCCCCTTTCTCTACATCTTTGTCGTAGTGAAACTCATCGTGACCGATCAGTCCGCTCCACGAATCCTGTTTGCGGTTGGCAGCGATGATGATCTCCAACGCGCGCGTGCTAAAGTGCGGGCTGAGTGCCTCGCGGGTCATTTCTTCATGAATGGGTACAAGCATTTTTAAATTATACCCAGTGCGGTCACAAATTACGCCTTTTTGGAAAAGCATTTATTTGCGATTGCGGACATCATTTAAGCGAGGCTGGTGAGAAGTGGTTATAATGCACGCATGACTTTTTATACTGCAAAAGGCGACGATGGCACCACAGGATTGCTTGGCGAGGGCCGCGTCCCGAAATATCATGTTCGAATGGAAGCGATCGGCGCATTGGATGAAGCGTCCGCTGCGCTGGGTTTGGCCCGCGCGCAATGTGCCGCGCTGCAGACTCCCCCAATCCTGCTCGAAGCCCAACGAGATTTATACAAGCTGATGGCGGAAGTGGCTGCCACTCCAGAAAATGCGGAGCGGTTCCATTTCATCAACGCTGCGCGGGTCGAATGGCTGGAAAAGCAGACCGATGAGATCAGCACGATGATCGAGATGCCAAAAGAATTCATTCTGCCTGGCGACACCCTCGGCGGCGCGGCGCTTTCGATGGCACGTGCCATCATCCGCCGTGCAGAACGGCGCGTGGTGAGTCTCTTTGATGAAGAAGAAGTGTCCAACCCCGACCTGCAGCGGTATCTCAACAGGCTGTCATCTTTGTGTTTTGTGCTTGAAATTCTCGAGAATCAAAACGCGGGAAAGAAGACATCACTGGCAAAGCCATAGAAACTAATCAAAATTAATTGTCATTGCGATGCTGTCTTGATCATCACAAGTGAGATTGCCGCGCCGCCAGAAGAACACTGTCGGCTCGCAATGACACAACAAGGACAAACATGACAGGTACCATTATTAATGTTGCCGCCATATTGATCGGCGGGACGATTGGTTTAATTTTTGGTTCACGCATTCCAGAGCGATTCAAGAACACCGTCATTGCAGGCATGGGGCTTTTCACCGCAGCCATGGGGCTGCAAATGTTCTTCAAAAGTGAAAATCAGCTCATTGTGCTGGGTGCATTGATCATCGGCGCGATGCTCGGCGAATGGATCGGCATTGAAGACTGGCTGCAAGCGCTTGGCGAGAATCTTGAAAAACGCTTTTCACAGGATGCTGAAACAGGTGCAAGTTCCCGCTTTGTACGTGGCTTTATG
>JAEURE010000375.1 GCA_016789485.1 Anaerolineales bacterium
TCAGATTGAAGCAGGGTCAGGTTGCTCATCTGGTCGAGGAGGGCATGCATTTGGGCTGCCGCACCCAATACGTGATTGGCATGTTCTGACGATTCTCCTTTGGCGCTCTCCTGCAGGAAGGTTGCATACCCAATAATGATGCCTAAAGGAGTGCGCAGTTCGTGGGATGCCAGCGAAAGGAAGTTGCTTTTGATCTGATTGGTCGTTTTGACCTTTTCCAACGCCTGTTGTGTGGACTTTAACAAACGCGCGTTGTTGATGGCAATGGCTGCATGCGCCGCCGTGACGGAGAGGATCGCCACATCGCCATCGGAGAAACCGCCTTCTTTTTTATTGACCGCTTCGAGCACGCCCATCGTCCGGTCTTTGATGAGCATGGGCACGCCGAGCAAAGAATTTATCTTGAACTTGATATGCTCGGAAACGAGGGAATAATGACGCGGGTCTTGCTCCACACTATTCAAAACGAGCGGCTGATTCGTGCGGAAGATCGTGCCAGCCAGGCTGCTCTCGATGGGAACAGGGATCTCGGCCAGCTTATCGGGATTGGATCCTGTGGCAGCCGCAAAATACAGACGCGGATTCTTTTCATCATACAGAAGAATGGACGCGGCTTCGCACTCCAGTAACTCGCTGGCGGTGGCGGTGATCAGTTGCAGCAGTTCATCGAGGTCGAGCGTTGAGTTTAAAGTGACGCTTAATTCAACCAGTCGCAAAAGCGATTTGTGGCGTCCTTCAAGATCGCGGAGCTGTCCTGTTTTGGTGAGAGTAGGCATACGAAAAGTGTACAGTATTTTTAAACGAAATCAACCCCCAATTGTCCTACAGGCTGATTGTAACGCTGCTTTAATGTATCAGACACAAAAGGAACAGGCAGGTATGCTGCCTATTCCTTTTATATAAATCATTTCTACGGAGTGGCTGGTGATTGAGCAGGCTTATCACCGCGCGGACCATCGAAGCCGCCCATACCGGGACCATCGAGGAAGCCTTTTTCAAGTCCTTCCAATAGCCAGTCGGCTTTCTCCTGTGAGATGGTTCCATCGGCTACGCCAGCTTCGATGCGGGCCCGAATCTCTACGGCATGAGCCGCACTGATCGCAGCCTGCACATCCTGAATATCCACGTTGGCAGCGGCAGCCAGGTCAGCCAGGGTCTTGCCGCTCTTCAGCGCGGTGGAGAGTTCATCGCTCGTCATGCCCAGGACTTTGGCGGCAGCCGCGAGTTCGGCATCGCCCAATCCGCGCCCGCCGCCATGGCCGCGTCCATTGCCATCAGGGCCTGTACTGGGAGCAGGCGGAGTGCCATCCTGCGCATACGCGGTGGTTGCGCCCACCGCGCCGAAGACCATCGCAACAGCCAGCAGCCCGCCGAGCACGATCAAAATTTTCTTCTTCATGGTTTCACCTCTTGATAAATTTGTGGTTGAAACGCCTTCAACCTTCCCCCATGATAGTGAAACCATGTTATCGGGCTGTTACCAACTTATCAAGAAATTGTGTGGATGGTTCAAACATGCTCCACAACATAATTGTTCTTATTGAGCATTGCAATGGTACGGGTGGAATGATCATATACTGCGCTCACCCTCGTACCCGGCGGATATTTTGAAGCGTCAAAATTCCTGGACTTTACTTCCGTGCTTGCGACGATGGTTTCGCCTTCATGGTTCACTTCCAGATCAAAGCGGATAATGTCAGACTTCCTGCTTTTGTCGCCTTCGCCACCCATATAGGTGGTTTTTACGATCAACGCTGTCACTTTTTTTCCACGCGAAGCGACAACCCTCTTCAGCATCCAACTCATAATGGATGCGCCGATCAGAAAGAAAAAGAAAACGAACATCAGCCCGACCCCCACGCCTATATAAAGCAGTATCAGACCAGTGCTATCCTCACTACTTTTGTATATGTTGAAGATTGCCAGGGCAAATGGAATCCACATCAGGATAAAAACAATCCAACCGATCGTACGCAGAACACTGGGAATTTTACTCATAAGACGTCTCCTTTTTTGAAGTATACAATATCGCTCCGATTTGAAACTATACATTCGTACCATGACATCACTCATCTCATGTCGTTTTTCACTTGACCTTCCCTCATTCCCGTCCTACAATTCATCTGTCTGACAAGTTAATTTTGTTCTCAAAAGGAGAATTCCCATGCCCGATTATTTGTTCCGTGGTTCGCTTGAAAAACTTGACCCTGACGTTTACAAACTAACCCAGCTCGAAGCAGAGCGGCAATACCGCAAGTTGATTCTGATCGCGTCTGAGTCTACGGCGCCGATGGCGGTGCGTGAAGCGCTCTCTTCCGCGTTCCAGAATATTTATGCGGAAGGCTA
>JAEURE010000376.1 GCA_016789485.1 Anaerolineales bacterium
GGGAGTGCGGTGAGCAAACTCATCCCAATGCTTGAGATTGCTACGGAAAGAAAAACACCGTCCTCGCAATGACATAATATTTTTAATAGGTAAAACAAAACACAATGACAATTACAAAAGAAGCCGTATTAGCTGCCTTAAGCACAGTGCAGGAACCCGATCTTGGTCAAGACCTTGTTACATTGAACATGATCCGCAATTTGGAGGTGGAAGGTGAAAAGGTCACTTTTACAGTCATGCTCACCACCCCCGCCTGCCCCCTGAAGGGCAAGATCGAAGCAGACTGCCGCAATGCGCTCAAGACTGTAGGTGCAAAGACCATTGAAATAAAAATGGACTCGGATGTGCCGAATGATGGTCGCATGCGCGGACTGGTCAATATGCCTATCCGCAACGCGATTGCAATTGGCTCAGGCAAAGGCGGCGTTGGGAAATCCACCGTCTCAGTCAATATTGCTGTGGCATTGGCGAAGGCTGGCGCCCGCGTCGGCTTATTGGATGCGGACATTTACGGTCCCAACACTCCCACCATGCTCGGCGTGGAAAAACTTCCTCCACCCAATGGACAACGCCTCATCCCTGCAAAAGCATATGGCTTGAAAATGATCTCAATGGGCTTGCTGGTGAAACCTGGTCAGCCCCTCATTTGGCGAGGACCGATGCTCAACTCTGCCATCCGTCAGTTTTTGGGTGATGTGGAATGGGGCGAGTTGGATTATCTAATCGTTGACCTTCCGCCTGGCACAGGTGACGCAGCTCTTTCTTTAGCTCAGGCCTTGCCTTTGAGCGGCGCAGTGATCGTGACCTTGCCGCAACTCGTCTCACTTGAAGATGCGAGCCGCGGCTTGAACATGTTCAAACAGTTGGAAGTTCCAATCCTCGGCGTGGTCGAGAACATGTCCTACCTTGAACTGCCCGATGGCACCCACATGGATCTCTTCGGTTCAGGTGGCGGCGAAAATCTGGCAGAAGCCACAAAAACACCTTTCCTCGGAAAAGTACCCATCGACCAGAACGTCCGCATAGGCGGGGACAGCGGCAAACCAATTGTAGACAGCTACCCTGACTCGGTGGTAGCCAAAGCCTTTACTGAGATATCGCAAAAAATTGCCGCAAAGGTTTCAATTGCCGCTCTTGGCGTAAATAACGCCCTGCCGATCAATATTGTGGAATAACCTAAAAGCCTCGACTTTCTCAAAAGTCGGGGCTTTTTCCCGCTTCCCACTCGTTACTTTTGCATATTTTCCCTTCTTTCTTCATATCTCCCTCCCTACGGTATAATTCCATCTATGAACCCAACTATTATCGGTGTACGATTTACCAAAATTGGCAAGATCTATCACTTCAATTCTACCGCTGTGCCCGATGTAGGCGTCGGCGAGCACGTCATTGTGGACACTTCACGCGGCAAACATCTCGGTGAAGTAGTACAGCGAGTGCAGGAAACGCCCCCACAACCCGAGGGCGGCTGGAAATCCGTAGAGCGGCGCGCCACCCCGCGCGATCTGCTCCTCCAGCAATCATGGCAAAACAAACAGACTGAAGCCATGATCAACTGCCGCGCCCGTGCTTCTGAAATCGGACTAAGTGATGTGAAGATTATCGCCGCTGAATACAACTACGACGGCTCGCGCCTTGCTTTCCTGTTCAGCACAGAGAGCGAAGAAAAGGTTGACCTGAAATCGCTCAAGAAGGATATGCACGAGTTGTATCCCAACACCCACGTTGAAATGCGGCAGATCGGTCCGCGAGACGTGGCGAAACTGCTCGGCGGAATGGGCGCCTGTGGAATTGAAACCCGCTGCTGCTCCAAGTTCCTGACGGACTTCTCCCCCATCTCCATCAAAATGGCAAAAGAACAGGGCATCTCCCTCACGCCAAATGAGATCACGGGAATGTGCGGACGTTTGCGCTGCTGCCTTATTTACGAATACGAACAATATGTGGAAGCACGCAAGACCCTGCCCAAGCGCAACAAGCGCGTGGTTACACCCAAAGGCGAAGGCAAGGTGATCGACATCCTGCCAATGAGCGACAAGATCGTGGTGCTCATTGAAAGCGGCACAGACCGCCCGCAAATGATGACTTTCTCCCGCGAGGAAGTTGAACCGTGGGATGAACTCGAAGCCCTGCGTCGAAAAGCCCAAGCTCCATGTGACCGCCATGAAGGCGGCGGCTGCACCTGCGGCAAAGCCAAAAATAACAAGAACTAATCTTACGGATTACGAATACAAAATTCGTAATCCGTAATTCATAAAACCCATGACCCTCCAACCCGAAAACTGGACATCTCCTCAAAACATTCTGGTCATCCTTGCCCATCCAGATGACCCCGAATTTTTTT
>JAEURE010000377.1 GCA_016789485.1 Anaerolineales bacterium
CACCTTACCGCGCACCTTCAACAAATAAAGGATGCGCTTGCCGCATCCCGCAAATAAATTTACTTTCAGTAAAAGAGCTGTCATCGTGAGAATGACAGCTCTTTTCATATTCCTTTTTCTTAAATAACTGTTTCATTTCAAAAAATTCTGGACTATTTACCTCCGAATTTGGCTGTATAATTTGAACATGCCTGAGTGGATCGGTCAAACCATTGGGAAGGTCCGAGTCGATAAATATCTTGCGCGCGGGGGCATGGCGGAGGTTTATCTGGGCACCCACCTGTCACTTGACCGCCAGGTTGCCATAAAGGTATTACATAGCTTTATTGAGTCTGACCCTGAATTGCTTGATCGTTTCCAACGTGAAGCGAAGGCTGTGGCAGGTTTGCGCCATCCCAATATTGTGCAGGTTTTTGATTTTGACACACACGAAAACCATCCTTATATTGTGATGGAATACCTAAAGGGACCTACTCTCTCAACATATCTACAATCCCTGCACACAAACGGAATCAAACTTTCCTATGAGCAAATCGGGCAACTGCTCAAGTCCCTTGTTGCCGGATTGGACTATGCCCATGCACGGGGTGTGATTCACCGGGACATTAAACCAGCGAATATTCTCCTGCACAACAAAACCGGTGATTTCACAGAAAACTCCATGATCACCAAACATGTTGAGCCGGTTATCACGGACTTTGGTCTGGCGCGTATTGTCAATTCCAGCAAGCAAACCGCTTCCGGACTGGTCAGCGGCACGCCATCGTACATGTCCCCGGAACAAGCGCGCGGCACCAAGGTGGATCACCGCACCGACATCTATTCGATCGGAATCATTCTGTATGAACTCATCGCGGGGAAAGTTCCCTTTGAAGGAGACACCGCGATCACGGTTATCTTCAAACACATCAATGAAGCTCCTCCTCCCATAGATGGTGTTCCTCGGGAATTACAAGCTGTCATTGAAAAAGCGCTGACGAAATTCCCTGAAGAAAGATATAACAGCGGTCATGAGCTTCTTGTAGGATTCTTTAAAGCAGCCGGAATGCACCTTGAATCGGAAACCATCCATTCGGCTCCAACTCATCCGCCCCAGCCTGTTGCTGCTCCAAAGAAAAAGAAACCAGCCCTAAGCCCGGTCTGGATCGGCGCAGGAATATTTGCATGCGCCTGTGTTTCCATCCTTTCGTTAAGTGTGCTCGGGCTTTCGGTATATTCCTTTTTCCCGCAGTTAACACAGGCAAACGCAGATCCCATGGTGACAGAACATGCTGAAACTACGCACACACCGGAAGAAAACATTCCCAGCACTGGCGATGCTTCCGTGGGCTTGCTGCGATTTCAGGATGGAACAGCCATAGCGGATCAGATCACCGTCAGCGCAAATCTCGACAATCCGCCGGAAAGCACACAATACGAAGTCTGGCTGATCGATAACAGCGGTGAACAAAGCCGCAGTATTGGCGTCCTGAAAAAAGATGAAAACGGGACATTCAGCCTGACTTTCGTTGATTCGCAAAGCCGAAATCTGCTTGCAAATTATGATCGAATGGAAATCACTGTAGAGCCAAATCCCGATAACAGCCCCAACCCATCTGGTCAGGTTGCCTATTCTTCAGGCATTCCGCGGCAGGCATTGGCGCACATCCGCCACCTTTTGGTCTCCACAGAGGAATCCCCCAATCAAATTGGAATGATCGACGGATTAAGAATCAATGCCACACTGATTGACCAAAGCGCAGAAGCCCTGCTGGCTGCCTATGAATCGGACAGTCAAAAAGATGTCGATAGCAACGCTGAAGCCCTTGTCAACCTGATCGTTGGAAATCAAGACTCTTCCTACACGGATTGGGATGGCGATGGCACGATCAACGATCCCGGGGATGGATATGGATTGCTTATAAACGGCGAACAGGCCGGCTATATTGAAGGGGTACATCACCACTCCAGCTACTCCGCAGATACGGAAGATGCCACGCCAAACATCCGCCTGCATGACGGGCACGTGGAAACTTCCATTCAAAATATCGAAGAGTGGGCTATTGAATTAAGGGATATTGCCAAACGCATCCTTCAATCCCCGGATGGCGCGAACATTGAAGCAGATATCCGTACTGCGGCCACGCTTGCCGATCAAATTCTTAACGGATTGGATATAGACGGTAACGAATCAATTGATCCCATTCCCGGCGAAGGCGGGGCGAATACCGCTTATCAACACGCTTATTACATGGCAGATATGCCAATTTTGGCTGGGGAAGACCAAATGCCAGCTGCTGGAAAATAAAACTGTTGCCAGCAACAACAAACGTCGCGCCATATTCT
>JAEURE010000378.1 GCA_016789485.1 Anaerolineales bacterium
GATTCGTCCCTGAAAAATCATCATCAAGAATAACTTTGGCAGTATTGATGGAAACCGGTGTTGGCAAAGAAACTTCCGTTGCCGGCGGTACATCCGTAAGAGATGGGGAAGGCTGATTAATAAAACGCGCGGCAAAACCAAATATACCCACAGCCGAGATCAAGAGGCACGCAACCACAACACAACCCATTGTCAAACCTGTGATGGGTTTTACAGATTTGGATACTGCTTGTTTTGTTTGAGCAGGCTTCCGCGGAGTCTGAGCGACGGTGGCAGCTTGGGACGACATTGGCGGAACGGTACCCGTCCCTGTCACTGCCCGCTTCCAGGCGGAGACGAATTCAGCAATATCAGCGAAGCGGGCGTCTGGATCCTTGGCAAGGGCTTTGACGATCACCTGTTCGATGAATGGGGAAATATCGGGCTTGATGGCTGAAGGCGGAGGCAGGGGATCGTTAATGTGTTTGAGAATGACAGCCAAAGGAGTATCTGCAACAAAAGGAACGCGGCCCGTGACCATTTCATGCAGAATGACGCCGAGTGAATAAATATCCGAGCGTTGATCGACAGGCAGGGCTGCCGCTTGTTCGGGGCTGATGTATGCGGGCGTGCCCATGATCGCCGCAGTTTGCGTGAGGCGCGGAGATGCATTCTCGAGCAACTTTGCAATGCCGAAATCAGTGAGAAAAAGATTGCCGCTCGAATCGACCAGAACATTTGCGGGTTTCAGGTCACGATGAACAACGCCCTGGGCATGCGCGTACCCCAGCGCATCCGTCAATTGCATAAAGATGTGATCGACCTCGTCCAAAGAGAGCCGCCCTGAATTCATTCTATCCTTCAAAGTCCCCGCATCGAGATAGCGCATCACAAAATAAGCCGTCCCATTTTCTTCGCCATAATCAAAAACCGGCAGGATGTAGGGATGTTCAAGCCGGGCGATGATGCGTGCTTCCTGTTGAAAGCGCTTGACAAACTCTTCGCTTTCAGCCAATTGTCCCGGCAGGACTTTGATCGCCACATTGCGATCCATGGAGGACTGATATGCCTTGTAAACGGCCGCCATGCCGCCCTCGCCGATCTGCCCGATAATTCGATATGTACCGAGCATCTGTCCTGGCTGAAGTTTATCCATTCCGCTCTCCTGCCGTCCAGTCTTTAAGGTACGCGATACACCGCTCTCAGATTGCCTTGCGAATCAAAAAGGCGGGCATTCTCGCCAGAACTCCATACGGCGTCGCCTATGCCCCAATACAGGTCAATGACCGTATCTGTGCCTGTGGTTGTGTGGATTTGAACGGCTCCATTTGGGTACAGCGTGAGTTTGGGGAAGGTAAATGTGTTGCCGGTTTCATCTTTCAACTGCCATGAGGTCAAATCCAATTGACCTTCCCCCTCAAATTTGACCACAACGATCTCGGAAGTGAACGTTCCCGCGCCGACTACGCTGCTGATCTTCACGGGAATATCTGTCTGCAACTCGGCGCTGGGCGTATTGGACGAGTCGCTGCTGATGACAGGCGCGGCTTGCTGAATCGATGGCAGGTTGGCAGCGCGATAATTACGGTCATACCAAAACAGGATCGTCCCCGTCACACTCGCCGAGACAAAAATATTAAGAAGAAGGTATTGAATAAGCTTTCGACGATCCATAATGTTTCGTATGATAGCACAATCCAAATGAAATGTCACACCAGCGCTGTGCACGGTGTGACGTAATCTTTTTATTTTTTCATCGATATCGCAACCCAATCACCCATCTGGCGCTGGTCGCTTCGTTTCAGACCTTTGGTTTCCCCGGCCTTAATGACGGATTCCGCCTGATGATCAAGAATGCCGCTCAAAATGATTTCGCCATTCGGCTCGACCAAATCCGCGAGACCTGCATCAAAGAGACGAATGAGAATCGGGCCAAGGATATTCGCCACCACCAGCGGCGCGGACTTAAACTGGAAACTGCCGCTCAAAACCTCAGTCACTGACCCCTGCCCCAGCAGCAGTTCCTCCCCCACTCCGTTGGTATCTGCGTTCTCACGCGAGTTTTTGACAGACTCAATGTCAATATCCACGCCAAGGACTTTGCTTGCGCCAAGCTTCAGCGCAGCAATGGAGAGAATGCCAGAGCCGCAGCCGACATCAATGACGGTAGTCAACGCTCGGTTGTCAGTGGATGCTTCCATGAGTTCAAGGCATAACTGAGTCGTTGGGTGCGTGCCTGTGCCAAACGCCATGCCAGGGTCGATCTTGATCGGGATTCGTGTGGGTTCAGGAGATTCAAGCCACGCAGGCAGGATGAGGAGTCTCTGTCCGATGAGACTCG
>JAEURE010000379.1 GCA_016789485.1 Anaerolineales bacterium
CATATGCATGCACGCGATGAACATCCATTAGTGTGGAATCAAGCTGCAGCGCCTGGTCAATGTATTGCTGGGCTTGTGTCCATTTTTGCTGGTCAACCAGCACCTCGGCATAAAAAGCAAGCGCGAGCGCGCTGGTATTGTCCAATTGCAAGGCACGCACCGCCTCCTGCTCGGATTTTGTGAGCAATGCCTGCCTTTCCCGATTATCTGTGAGGTAAGATGCCTTCCAGTTTAAAGTAAAGGAGTAAACGGCATGGGCATAACTATCATCGGGATTGACTGCCACAGCTTTTTCAGCCGACACAATGGCTTCATCCAAACGCGCAAGAATATCAGCCTGCCTGACAAGCAATTGGGTGGAATAGGTTTGAATGCGCGCCAGATCAGCCCAGACCTTGGCATTATTGGGATCCACCTCTGCGGCTTCTCGGAAGGCGGTAATCGCGCCGGGACTGATCACATTGCCGTTCGCATCTTTGGAATCTTCCAATTTGCCAGCCGTAAATAATGCATCACCTTCGTTAGCATAAGACTGGGCAAAACGTGTGGGAGTGGCAGTGGGCAAAAACAGCGGTTTGACATCCCCAACCTGCACGGAGCGGATGAGCCAGATGCCTGCAAGGATCAGCACCACCCAAAGAAACATGCGGTACACACTGGATTCATCCCGCCTGCGGAAGAGGGGACGTTTTTGATAGATGTTCATGGCGTAGGCGTGGATTCAACCGTCGAGGCGGGTTCAGTTGTCGCCGTGGAAAGAGGCGGTATTGGTGTATTCACCAGATTTTGTTGGCAGCGATTCGTAACTTCGTTGGCATTTTCCACAGCCAGTTCATCCGCAGGGATACGGGAAATGATCAATTGCGCGATCTGCAGGGCTTCGCCGCATTTTTCCAGCCGTGAAAGTGTCAGGGCATAGGTGAAATAATATTCGGCAATGCGCGGAGAGTCGGGCACGAGGTTGATCGATTCCATTTGAATGCCTTCATCGGTGGCACCGCCTTTGACAACATATTCCAGTTCTTTCACGGCTTCGGGCCAGTAGGAATTACGATAGTACATCACACCCAGATTGCCGCGCAGGTTTGTGTCGGACGGATTATCCGCCACAGCAGACTCGGCGTATTGCATCGCCTTTCCATATTCACCGCGAGTGGCATACGTGCGGGACATGAACAGGTCCGGCGTTGGGTCTTCAGGGTTAAGCGCGTTGGCACGGGTAAACGCCGTGATCGCATCATCGTAAATCCCAAGCGTGCGGTAATTGCGTCCAATGGAAAGATACAAGTCGGCAATATTGGCGTTGATCGCAATCGCAGATTCATATTCGCGGATGGCTTCTTCATAATTCCCTGTGGCTTCAAGAATATAGCCGCGCGCACGGTGAGTCTCCAGCGCATTTGGAGCGAGCGCAATGGCGACCTGCGATTCGGAAATTGCCTTTTCGATCACATCAAAAGAATTTGCGCCATCATAAAAAGAATCCACAAGGATCTCAACATAATATGCATGCGCAAGAGCATTGTTGGGGTCCAATTCCAACGCGCGTTGGATGTCACTCTCGGCTTCGATGTATTCCCCTTGAAAGCCGAGCGCCCAGGCGCGCACAGCAAACGCCATCGAATTGGTTGGGTTGAGCAGCAAAGCATCTTCTGCGCTGGTCTGCGCATCTTTATACTTTCCAGCAAAAACCTGAGTACGCGCCAGCATGATATATACAACAGGGTCATCTGGTCTGGATGCAATTGCCCGCTTATAGGTCTCAATAGCCGGAATGAGTTTGCCTTCCTTGAATTCTCCCTCCGCCTGAGCGATCAACGATTCGGGTGCGATCGTGGCAGTAGGGGTTGGAACGCCAAGCGGCTGAATATCTGCAATAATGTAGCGATTCACATACGAACCCGCCAGAATCAGCAGGCACAACAAAATAATCATGAACCAATTCGGGCGTTTCCGCCTGCGGTTCATACTCCATTTACTTCCTTTGAGATACATAAATTTATATTACCATCCGCGGGAAAGCATCGTCAAGCAGGGTGTTAATCTCTAATTTGCTTCTTATTATGCTAAAATCCCTTTTATGCAATTTGAGGTCTTTACCCTCCTCCCCGAAGTATTCCCCTCCTATCTCGAAACCAGCATAATCAAACGCGCCCGCGAACGGGGATTGATCCACGTGAACGTGCACAATATCCGCGACTATACCCACGACAAACACCACATGACCGACGATACCCCCTACGGCGGCGGTGGCGGGATGGTAATGAAACCTGAACCTATCTTCGAAGCGGTTGAAACGGTTTTGGGA
>JAEURE010000037.1 GCA_016789485.1 Anaerolineales bacterium
AGCAGGGTAAACTCGTGTGCCTTGGCGGATGGATTTGTCTTCGCGGCTTTCTTGACGACAGGCTTGCCCAACTTCCCGACCCAGGCTTGGAATTTGGTGTTGAGGATATTCGCCTGCACGGACATTTGTTCAAATTCCGAGAGGATGCGCATGGCCGTCTGGTTGCGAGAGTCGGTGGAAATGAACGAGTAGATGTAAGGATTGATGGTGCCAGAGAGTTCAAAGATCTCATTGAAGCGGTCTACTGATTCGCCGAGAAGTTTGCCAAGTTTCTTCGGGTCGGTCTTTGAATCTGCCTTGCTGGCTTTTTTGAAAAACACTTCCATTTCATCCAACAGGGATTTGTATTTCTTGATGGCGTTCTTGAATTCCTTCGATTCAAGTGAGGGATAGACGTTGGTCAGATCCCAGCGGGTTGCGGAAACGGTCATGGTGATCTCCTTGTGAAAAGATGGATTAAGTATACCGTGATTGAGTTTTGAGCAATACCTACTTAAGAAGGGTCAAATTGCGGAACATTTGTATGGATGATTCAGTCATTTTTAGAGTACAGTTAATATAGATAAATGGAGGTGTTTTATGAAACAGGATAAATTTCTCACGGGTATTCTGATCGGGATTGGAATACTCATCCTGCTGGCTTTGGGATTGTTCTTTACGCGGCAGGAAAAGCGCGAGTACATTGCCGACAATGCACCCGACAGCGTGGTGCATAACTATGTCCTCGCAATTCTGAACAAGGATTACCAAAAAGCCTATGGCTACCTCGCTGACCTGGAACACAAACCCACCTACGAAGAATTTCGCCAGTCCTTTTTTAACGGCATGGTCAACCCTGGTGATATAGGCGTGGATGTCGGCGAAGTAGATATCAATAATGATGAGGCTGTGGTTACGCTGGCTGTCTATTATTCCAATACTGACCCATTCTCCACTCGGTATGCCAGCGAAGACCGCGCCTTGTTGGTGCGACAGGACGGTGACTGGAAATTGAATTCCATGCCCTATAATTTCTGGGATTACAACTGGTATCAGGAACCGTACAAGCCGTAATAATTATGTCATTGCGAGGAGCGTTCATGTTCTTCGCGACGAAGCAATCTCCTCGCAATGACGGAGCGTTAATCCATGAAAACTATTCGACGACTTTACTTTTATGCCGTAGCCGCCATCAGCGTTGAAGTGGTGCTGTGGGGAATCATCACCCTGCTGCGTTCCATTTTCAACACCAACAAAATTGTGGATGGTTCATCCACGCTGGCGCAGGCGTTATCCCTTATTCTCGTAGGCTTGCCGATCTTTCTCATCCACTGGTTGTGGGCGCAGCGCGTTTCCGCAAAAGATGATGAGGAAAAAACGGCAGGTGTCCGCGCGATTTTTCTTTACGGAATTTTGCTCGGCACGTTGATCCCTGCTGTGCAAAACCTGCTTGCGTTGATCGACCGCACCTTTCTCTCCGCGGCAAATTTATACACGTATCGCGCCATTGTCGGCGGTTCACAAACATGGCTCGATAACCTGATCGCCATTGTCATCAACCTGCTTCTCGCCGCCTACTTCTGGAATATCCTCAAAGAAGAATGGCGCACACTTCCTGAAACTGAAAGCTTCGCAGAGATCCGCCGCCTGTACCGTTTCATCTGGATGCTCTACGGACTGCTCATGGTGGTCTTTGGCGCGCAACAAGCCCTGGACTATGCTTTCACATTCTCCCCCGAAAATGTGCTTGGAGCAGTTGGCCGCGAGATCATTGTCAATGCGATTGCATTGCTTTTGATCGGTTCCCCAATCTGGTTTTTCTCCTGGCGCATCCTACAGAACGTTTTGCCTGATTCTGCTGAGAGAGAATCTTATCTGCGCCTCGGTATTCTCTATCTGCTCTCCCTGAGCGGTGTGGTCATCGTGCTGACGGCAGGCGGTAATCTGCTCTATATGCTCCTGATGTACATCTTTGGTGATGGCAAAAGTTTTGTCGAATTCTTGCAGGATATTGGCGGTCCTATTTCCGTTGGGCTGCCGTTCGGGGTAATTTGGGCGTATTATGGCAAATGGCTCAACCAGCAATTTGACTTTGACGAAAACGCGCCGCGTCGCGCAGGCAAGCAGAGATTGTATTTTTACATCCTCTCCATTCTTGGCTTGGCAGCAACATTCTTCGCGATTGCATCCTTATTGTCTGTCATCATTGATCTGGCTACTTCCAGAGGATATCTTAGCATTAGCGGCATTGCTTCCCCGCTTTCCAGTGCATTGGCGGCTCTTATCGTAGGACTCCCCCTTTGGTTGATGACGTGGCGGCCGATGCAGGCACAGGCGCTGGAAGAAGGAGACCGCGGTGACCATGCCCGCCGTTCGGTCATCCGCAAGACATATTTATATATTGTGCTCTTCGCCTCTGTGATCGGTGGAATGGTTTCGGCGGGGACTTTGATCTTTACGCTCATCAATTCCTTGCTTGGTGGAGATGTTTCTAATTTTACGAAGTCCACACTCAATAGTTTGCAGGTATTGATCCTGTTTGGCGTGTTGTTGCAGTATCACCTTTCCGCTTTGCGGAAGGATGGATCTGCCCGCACCGATGTGCTGGAAGCCAAACAGGAAGGTTTCGAACTCCTTGTGTTGGATAACACGGACGGAAAATTTGGAGAAGCTGTGAAAGCCGCCTTTGCCAAGCGTGCGCCGAAAGTCCCATTGACGGTGTTGAACGTCAAGGATGGAATCCCAGCCGATATGAAGGCGAATGCCGTCATTTTGCCTGGGTCGCTGGCCGTGAGTCCACAGGGAAATGTTGGGGCGTGGATTCAGTCATTTGGCGGGAGCAAGCTCATCGTCCCGGATGAAGCGGCGGGCGTTTGGTGGTTGAATGATTTTGGACAGGCGGCTGATTCAGCGAAGGCATTGGCTGAAGGGCAGGATATCCGCCCGCAATCCGCAGTGCGAACAACTCCTGTGTGGACATATATCGCTTACGTGTTCGCGGCGTTGTTTGCATGTCAGTTGATATTTATGCTGCTGGCATTCGGTGTTTCGATGGTGACAAGGTTTTAATGTCGTTGCGAGCTGCTGTTCTTGTTTTTTGGCGGCAAAGTGTGCCGCCCTCACAATGACGCGCAGGTTAATGATATACTTTTGAAAATTAATCAAAAGAAACCGAGGGCGAACACCCATGAAAGTAACTGTCCTTCAAGAAAATCTTGCACGCGGTTTGAGCATTGTTTCACGTGCTGTGTCACCGCGTAGCACACTTCCCGTTTTATCGAATATTTTGATTGCAACCGATGAAGGCCGCCTGCGGCTCTCTGCAACCAACCTTGAATTGGGTATTACTTGTTGGATCGCGGCGCGCATTGACGAAGAAGGTTCGACCACCGTTCCTTCTCGCACGTTCTCTGACCTTGTGAGCGCCATGCCGAGCGATCAGGTACAGTTGACCCTCGATACGAAAACTCAGAGCCTGCATGTAAAAGGCGGTGCATCGAATAACGATATCAAGTGTATTGATGCTCAGGAATTTCCGCCGCTCCCCACGCCTGAAATGGACAGCGCGATCCAGTTGAACGTGGCTGATTTCAAAGAGATGATCCATCAGGTTGCGTTTGCTTCTTCGACAGACGAAGCCCGCCCGGTGTTGATGGGCGTGTTGATGCATGTGGAAAAAGATAAAGTGACGATGGCGGCGGCTGATGGCTTCCGTCTTTCCGTCCGCAAGGCGCAGTTATCTCAGGCTGTTTCCCAGCCGATCAATGTCATCATTCCCGCGCGCGCATTGAACGAATTAGCCCGCGTTGCCAGCGATGGCGAAGAACCCATTTACATGGTTGTCCCGAAGAATCGCGGACAGGTCCTCTTCCGCGTGAAGGATGTGGAAGTGGTCTCGCAGTTGATTGACGGAACCTTCCCCGATTATCAGCAAATTATTCCGCGCAATTATAAATCGCGCACACTGGTTTCAACCGCCACCCTCCTCAAGGCTTGCAAGCAGGCAGAGATCTTTGCGCGTGAAGGTTCGAATGTGGCGCGTTTGGATATCAAAGAATCCAAAGGTGAGATGCAGCCAAGTGAAGTGGAAATCTCAGCAACTTCCGAGGAAACCGGCAAGAACGAGACCATCGTCGAAGCCACAGTGGATGGCGGCAGTGTGCTGATCGCGTTCAATGTCAAATTCCTGCGCGAGGCGCTGGAAGTCATCAGGACCCCGAATGTGGCGCTGGAAACTTCCGCCGCGAATGCGCCGGGCGTAATCCGCCCGGTCGGTGATGACAACTTCCTGCATGTCATCATGCCGATGCATTTGGGATAACTCAGTTATGAAAGATGAATCCGCCAGCGCAATTTGCCTGGCGGATTTTTTGTTATCATTAAAGAAAACCAGGGGCCTTTAAGACCTTTCGGTTCAACAAAAAACAGGTGTTCCCATGACGTTTCCCAGCATTTCGATGGACAATGTAATCAAGATATTGCTTGCGCTCAGCCAATATCCTATTCTCAGCACGCGCATCCGCCATCAAATGCGGAAGGCTTTGTTTGCACGCGGTATTATCACAAAGGATAATTTCGATGAAGAAGCGCGTCTCAAAGCCATTGAATCGCAGGAACGCGAGGGATTGCACAATCCGTATACGGAAGAGAAAGCGGACGTTTGGGCTACCCGTCTTGCTCGTGTGCGGGACTCGTTAACCGATTTCTATTTTGCCTACAACCTGCCTTATCAGGAATTTGAGCATATCGTTCGCCAGACGTTGACCGAACGCGGCAGTACGGATTCGGATTTTATCTGGTTCAATCCAGAGTTGGCTCCGCAGGATTTGCTTTTTGAACAGGCAGAGATCATCGAGTCCATGCCGCCGAAGGAACGTGAAAAATATCAGGCACGCCTGCAAGAGATCATCGTAGTGCTCATCCGCACTCTGGTCAGCGATCAATTGAAATATATCAAGATGGCACGCCATTGGTTTACAGTGGAAGATTTGAAGGAGATTCGCAGGCGCAAGATCGGCGGCGGAAAGATCGGCGGCAAGGCGGCCGGGATGTTGCTGGCGCTGCGCATTCTCAAAGAAACTGCTCCCGCGGAAATTCGCGAGAACTTCAGAATTCCCGTCTCCTATTATCTTGGCTCGGATGTGTTTTACAACTTCTTGACCTTCAATGGCTTGGTGCATTGGAACGATCAAAAATACAAAACTGAAGAACAGATGCGGGAGGATTTTCCGTTGCTGTATGCGGAATTTCTAAAAGGGCAATTCTCTTCTGAGATCATTGAACACTTGGAAGAGATTCTCGTTGAAGCTGGCGATACGCCTCTTATTGTCCGCTCCTCCAGCCTGCTCGAAGACAACTTTGGCACTTCCTTCGCTGGGAAATATGAAAGCATATTTCTTCCAAACCAAGGGACACGGGATGAAAAACTATCAGCGTTGACAAATGCCATTTCGAGAATCTATGCCAGCGTCATGGACCCGGATGCGCTGCTTTATCGTCACCTGAAGGATTTGGCTGATTACGATGAACGCATCGGCATCCTCATCCAGTTTGTGGAAGGTGAAAAAATGGGGCGGTATTTCCTTCCGCATGGCGCGGGTGTTGCGTTCAGTCGCAATCTGTACCGTTGGTCCCCTCAGATCAAGCAGGAGGACGGATTCCTGCGCCTCGTTTGGGGACTTGGTACTCGTGCCGTGGACATGGTTGCAGATGATTATCCGCGCCTTGTTGCTCTCAGCCATCCGCGCCTGCATTCATCATCTGATGTTCGCACTACGAAGCGTTATTCTCAACAAAGCGTGGATGTGATCGACCTTGAAGAAAATATTTTCACAACCGTCCCCGTCCACAAGATTATTCACGCAGATTATGACCCGGTCCGTTATATTGCCCAGGTTGCAGAAGATGGTTATCTCGCCGCCATTCGTTCAAGGATTGCTGATCCTGAAAAAATGGTCATCACGTTTGATGGATTGCTGACCCGCACTTCATTTGCTGTGAATATCCGTCAGGCTCTGAAGTTGTTGGAAACCCATTATGACTCTCCCGTGGACACGGAATTCACCGTTGAAATTCTCAACCCCGAAGAACAGCATCCGCAGGTTCGCATTACTCTGCTTCAATGCCGCCCGCAAAGCCATATTCAGGAAGCTGATGAGGTACAACTCCCAATCGACTTACAAAATGAGAATATTATTTTTTCAACACAGCGCATGGTTCCGCAGGGAGCGGTACAAAACATTCGCTATATTCTTTTTGTACCGTCCGAGGGATATTTCAGCCTGACATCCCAATCGGAGCGCACTCAACTTGAAAGAGCCATTGGTCAGCTTAATTCAGCGCTGAAGGATGAAACCTTTATTGCGGTCGGTCCCGGCCGTTGGGGCACATCCACGCCAGACCTTGGTGTTCATGTATCATACAGCGATATTTACAACACACGTTCGCTTGTTGAACTTGCGGGCGAGGCCATTGGCGCCTCTCCTGAGCCGTCTTTTGGAACTCACTTCTTTCAAGATTTAATGGAAGCGCAAATTTATCCCATTGCAGTTTTTCTGGATGATAAAGACACCATCTTCAACAGGGATTTTTTCTATGCTACACCAAGCCGTCTTGAAGAATTTATCTCGGTTGAAAATCCCCGCGTCCTTGCATCCCTGCGTTTGATCGCAGTCAATGACTATCGCGCATATCATCACATGGACTTGGTCATGGACGCAAATAAAAGTCGTGCAGTGGCGTTTCTGGTGGAAGAGGAAAAACCAAAAGAAGATGATGTGGCAAACAGCGCGGCACCGGCGCAATTGGAATAATAAAATGGGCGATGGTGAGTCGCCTATTTTATTTGATTAGTAATTAGAACAAATGTTCTATTTGTTTTCGCCTCATTACTAGCCCGCGCCTGCTCCCGTTTCCTCAAGCTGACTCTGTGCCTGAACATTCAGTGCTTCTGCGAATTTTGGTTTTATCCAAAATATGATGAATAGACTGATCACTGCGCAAATTCCAATGATCCCTTCCAGCGCAAGCATGTCAATTTTCTGGACAAGATAAACTGCCAGCGCATCCACAATGGTGTGCCATAAAACCGCCAGCCAGAACCATACCTTATTTTTAGTGACAAGCCCATACAGCACCATCAAAGACAAGGCCACATGCAGTGTCATGGCAAAGATGCGTTCGACCAGCCCAAGGATTGCCATGTGTGCAGGTGTTGACCAGTATTCCTTAACCTGTTGTGTCGCCAATTCAACTTGTTCGGCTGGAATGCTCGGCACCGTGGAGAGGTCCATGTTGCGATATGCAAGCATGTTCACAAAGGTCAACAAGGTAATGACGCCAAGCAGAATGGCTTCGACTCCGCCATGTCCGATGCCGACATAAACACCTTCATTCCACGTTCTTGTTTTCTTGAGAATGAATTTGTATAGGAAATAACGAGCTGTTTCTTCAAAGAGTCCTGCCAGCAGCCCAAGCACAATGGCGGATATGACAATGTTCAAAGATTGAAGAGATGAATTTAATGCCAGCACCAACGGAATGTGCAGAACCTGTGATGCGATGAAGGTCAATGCGCCGGCTAGAAAAAGTTTCCAGGATAGTTTCAACTTTCGAGAGAAATAGAACGCGGCGATTAGGGGCAAAAGGAGCATGCCCAACGAGTTAATAACGAGTAGAATTTCAAGCATTAAGTCTTTCCTCCAGAAAAATTGTACTGCGGCATGGAACGCCGCCGAATTGCCTCGCGTGTCAGCGGACGTTTTGCCACGATGGTTACTTTTCCGCTGCCTTCAGGTGTGTATACATGCGTAACCTCCCAGCCTTCGTCGCCCCATTCATTGAGTGTGGCTTCGATGTTTTCATCTTTCGTCCCAAACATACTGCCGATGGTTTGGACACGGTATTCCCATTTTTGGATTTCTTCGCTCATGTTAAACTCCTTTTTGTTTCACGTGAAACAGAACTGCATGACCCTGCAAGAGCCATGCAATTCATTTCAGGCATGGGTTTCCTGGCGATACACAATATAAGAATAAATCACCAAAAAAATCGTTGACCCAATCAACGGAACGAACATCAGCCAAAAGGCTATCATGCCGCCGAAGAATCCTCCCAGGATGGCGAATGCTCCTGAAAGCATGAACAGAACCGAGCCGAGTTGATGCGTCTTATCCCAGACGGTATCGCTGGAAAGAGTCCATGGAGTCCGAATCCCGATGAAGAAGTTGCGCTTTGCTTTTCGCAGCAAAAAGCCGATGGCAATGAACAGGATGCCCATGAACGGCAGCATGGCTGCGCTCATTTTGAAATCCTGATACCCAAGGCTCCAGACTAAAGTCAGCGCGTGGATGTAAAGCATGAATGCCGCGATCAGCGCGATGAAAACGTTGAAAGTCTCGCGGAATTGCGCGATGTTCGCCTTGAGCGGGTCGATGTTCGGGACGACCAGGAACAGTGCGAACATGCCCAGCGTGATCAGCGGCATCATCCATACGCCCCAGAATTTGGGCATGGTGCCATCCACCTGATCATTTGCGTTCCAGTGAGAAGCCATTTGTTCAGGGAGTTGATTCCAAAGCGCCAGGCCTGCGATCAAAGCAACGGCGATCAGGGTCAGTACAATAATGGAAGTGGTTTTGGTTGTCATTCTTTTTCCTTTCTAAAAGCGTTTCACGTGAAACGTTGTTTTTATATGTGAGGAGCCGGCCCCGCCCGGCTCCTCACAACGAAATGTCATTTTTCCTTTGGAACCGTATTTTGCGCGAGCGAGACCATTCCGCTCAAGCCGCCGAGATTCATCGTATCCACTGCGGAAGACGGGACGATCACCAGCGCGCCTTTCTCTTTCAGTCCTTCAAACAGCATGTTCATCGCGCGCAAGTGCAACGCGGTAGGATTGTTGATGTAGGCTTGCGAAGCCTCGGAGAATGAAGCCGCGATCTGCTTCTCAGATTCGCCGAGGATCACACGCGCCTGACGTTCACGCTCCGCCTGGGCCTGACGGGACATGGCATCTTCCAGATCCTGCGGAATGACGATGTCGCGAATTTCCACAGACTGCACGGTCACACCCCAGGGGGTTGTGCGCTCGTCAATGACAGCCTGAAGTTCCTTGTCAATCGCGCTGCGTCCAACGAGAATATCTGCCAGCATCTTCTTGCCGATGATGTCACGTAGCGCGGTTTGGGCAGCCCAGTCCACTGCGGCGCGGTAATCTTCCACTTCAAGCGCGGCTTTCTCCGCATCCCACACGACCCAGAACAGTACAGCATCCACATCCACTGGCACGGTATCCTTCGTCAGCGTTTTCTGTGCGGCGAATGGCGTAACCATCACGCGGTGATCGATCCAGGTTGCCGCATTATCCACGATTGGGATGATCCAGAACAAGCCGGGTCCTCTCAACCCGATGAATTTGCCGAAACGCAGCACGATCACCTTTTGCCATTGCGAGGCAACCTTCAGGGCAAACAGCATATAGGTGCCAACGGCTGTCCAGCCAAGAACCCACGCACCAAGCACTGCATCTGGATATTTGCCATCTCCAAGTATGGCTCCCAAGGTTGCGATAACAAGGAACACTCCAAACAACGTTCCTGCGATCGGTGGAATGTGCTGTTCTTCTTTTTTGATCATTGAATTAAGTAACTTTGGTCTCATTTTTACATTCTCCTGTTTGATAATTATTCGTCATCACTGTCTTTCGCTTCTTTCCATGACTTGAGGCTGTCTCTCACCATCTGGCTGACTTCACGTTCTGAGAATCCCAGACGGAACGACTCGTTGATGAATCTGTGTGTAAGCGCGGCAAGCGATTCATTCCTGAGCTTTTCACTGACCTCCGGTGGCGGAATTTCAGTGATGTAGGTGCCGCGTCCTTGCTGCGTGGATATGATGCGTGCTTCATCCAATATACGATACGCACGCGCCACGGTGTTGAAGTTGACGCGCAGTTCCTGCGCCAGTGCACGAACAGTTGGAAGCTGGTCACCGGGTTTGAGAATCCCATTTGCCAATTGACTTTGGATCTGCTCCACGATCTGTGTGTAAATGGGCAGTCCGGAGTGAAAGTCAAGTTGGAGAGGTTGCTTTTTCTCTGTCATAGGCGCTCCTTTATTGTACTAATTGTATCATTGTATACATTGTAGCATTTAAACTGGTTTTGTCAAGTGCTTTTGGGAATGATAGAACCTCCCACAGAGTGCCCCCTTGTTTTTTCGTTGAATCAATTTTCAGGGAGAGGATGAAGCGTTATCTGCTTACAGTCTTCTTATGATTTAAAGATAGTCCACATGGTAGAATTTATATGCATTTAATTCAAGGAGCATAATTATGGAAACAAAAACTGGTACATGGACTGAGAAAAAAGGTTTGGCTCAAATGTTAAAAGGCGGCGTCATCATGGACGTGGTGAATGCCGAGCAAGCCAAAATTGCTGAAGATGCCGGTGCGTGCGCGGTGATGGCGTTGGAACGCGTGCCTGCTGATATTCGCGCGGACGGCGGTGTGGCGCGTATGTCTGACCCCGATATGATCTTGAAGATCATTGATGCGGTCAGCATCCCTGTGATGGCGAAGTGCCGCATTGGACATTTTGTGGAAGCGCAGATTTTGGAAGCCATCGGCGTGGATTATATTGATGAATCCGAAGTGCTCACACCTGCGGATGAAGAACATCATATTTTGAAGCATAACTTTAAGGTTCCTTTTGTGTGCGGATGCCGTAATATCGGTGAGGCATTGCGCCGCATTGGGGAAGGCGCTGCAATGATCCGCACGAAAGGCGAAGCTGGTACGGGCGACGTAGTGGAGGCTGTGCGCCATGCACGCAGTGTGATCGGTTCGATCAAACATTTGCAGGTGATGGACGATGAAGAGTTGATGACCTTCGCCAAGAATAACGGCGCCCCGTATGAATTGGTAAAGGAAGTGAAAGAATTGGGACGTTTGCCCGTTGTCAATTTTGCGGCGGGCGGTGTTGCGACACCGGCAGATGCGGCGTTGATGATGCAGCTCGGCGTGGATGGCGTCTTCGTTGGTTCTGGAATTTTCAAGAGCGGCGACCCTGCCAAGCGCGCGGCGGCTATTGTCAAATCAGTGACACATTATCAGGACGCGTCCATTCTCGCGGAGGTGAGCAAGAATCTTGGCGAGGCGATGGTCGGACGCAATGCCGCACAAATGCCCGAAAGTGAAAAGCTCGCGGTACGCGGCTGGTAAATAAATTAACTTTCAGCGGTCAGCGAATAGCAGCAAGCCCGCTTGCGTTGGCTGCTGAAAGTCGAAAGTTGATCTATGAAAATAGGCGTTTTAGCCTTACAAGGCGATTTTGCAGAACATATTTCCATGCTGAAAAAAATCGGTGTGGAGACGGCGGAAGTGCGTTTACCCAAACACCTTGATGGATTGGACGGGTTGATCATGCCTGGCGGCGAATCCACAACGATTGGCAAGCTGGCTGTTGCGTATGGATTAATGGAGCCATTGCGTGAGTTTGGAAAAATCCATGCGGTTTGGGGAACGTGTGCAGGTGCTATTTTTCTTTCCCGGGATATTGGACGAGACCAGCCCCTGCTTGAATTAATGGATATCAAAGTCCGGCGCAATGCGTTTGGACGGCAGATCGACTCTTTCGAGACAGACCTCGAAATTGATGAACTGATGAAAGCCACCGGCACGGAGCATCCCTACCATGCGGTGTTCATCCGCGCGCCGATCATTGAATCTGTCAGTGGAAACGCAAAGGTCCTTTCGGCTTTGGAAGATGGACGTATCGTGGCTGCGCAGCAAGGACATTTACTGGCAACTTCCTTCCACCCTGAGTTGACCGGCGACACTCGTTTTCACGAATACTTTATTTCGCTTGCAAGTTAATAACGAGACCCCAGGTTTTTTTAATTAATTGCGGTTATGATTAATCGCAGGAACCTCCAGGGTTTCTATTTTCAATATGCCCATACGCCCGCTTGACCTGCTCGATATTCCCACCATTGCACGTTATCGCAACGATGTGTTGACCCTCGATAGCGCGCGTGCCCTTACGCGTGGTCATCCTCTGGGTGCGATGGGGCTGTTGGCATATATCAACCCGGCGCGGCATTTGTATTCGGCAATTTCCAACGGTGCTGAGTCTACTTTGTTGGGCGGCGTGATTCACACGCGCGGCGATACGTTCGCAAAATTGCTGTATCTTGCGCCTTCCTCCCAATTGCATGCCCCCCACCTTCCAGCGTTGATCGAGCACCTTTCATTTCAGGCTGGGGAATGGCAGGCAATGCATGTCATTGCAGAGGTGGAGGAGAATAGCGATGTATTTCCTGCGCTTCGGATGGCCGGGTTCTCCGTTTACGCGTGGCAGCGGGTTTGGGATGTGAGTCTGCTGGAGAAAACAGAAGCAGAGAACGGCGGGGGATGGAAGCGTATTCAGTCCATTGACCTGCATGCGGTGCAGAGCCTTCATTATCAGATCGTGCCTCAGTTGCTGCATCCCGTTGAACCTGCACCGAATCGTGTGATCGGTTTTGTGCATCAGGGATTGAAATGTTTTGCAAACGTCACCGCCGGCATGTATGGCATTGTGTTGACTCCCTTAATTCATCCCGATGAACAAAATGTCAGCGAAAAAATCCTGTCGCTTGTGGCGAATCTTCCAGACCGCCGCGGACGCGCTGTGTATTTAAATGTGCGTTCCTATCAGGCGTGGCTGGAGCCGGTCCTCGAAGATTTGGGCGCAAAGGCATCTGCGCGGCAGGCGGTGATGGTGAAACACCTTGCCCGTTTGGTGACCAATGGCCAGGCAGCGCGCGCAGTTCCAACGAACGTGGGTGTTCAGCCTTCGCGTATAAGCAGGATGGATATCGATGAATAGATGGGCCGCGTACGATAATGGCCGCAGCATCGGAAAGATAAGCCCTGAAGGCGGCTTGATCATGCGGGATGAGGAACATCCCAGCGGCGCGCGCATCACCTTCAAACGCGGCAAAGGATATATTTCAGTTTCCTGTAATCTTTATGGTTGGATGGATCACACACGTTTTTTCAGCACAGCCTCCGATGCCCAGCGTGAATATGTGGCGATGAAAGCGGCGCTCATTCACGTGTTGGATGTCATCAACACCGACGATGTTAAAGATATAAAAATTTGGGAAGCAATCTCAGAATTTGTAAGGCGGTTTCCGTAATGCTAAAAGCTTTAATTTTTGATTTTGATGGGCTGATCCTCGATACCGAGACGCCCGAAGTTTTGGTTTGGCAATCCATTTATCGTGAACACGGCTTTGAACTCCCGGTGCATGAATGGGAAAAAACGATCGGCGGATATGGTATTTCGAATTTTGATGCCGCTGAACATCTCTCGCAGCTTTCACAGGGACGGCTGGATGCCGCCACGATGCGCATTCGCTACCGAAGAGAATCAGACCTGCTCATCCACGCGAGCGAGGTTATGCCCGGCGTTGTCACCATTATTGAACAGGCGCGTTCTCAGGGCGTGACGGTCGCCATCGGTTCCAGTTCGCCGCATTCATGGGTGGATGCGCACGTGAAACGGCTTGGTATCTTCCATTATTTCAAACATATTATTTGTCAGGATGATGTGGCACCCGGCAGGACAAAGCCCAACCCGGATATCTATTTGAAGGCGCTGGAGATGCTCAGGGTCCAGAATACAGAGGCGGTGGTTTTTGAGGATTCGCTCAACGGAGTGGAAGCTGCCCGCCGCGCGGGAATCTTTGCAGTAGCGGTTCCCAATCCATTGACTGCAAAGATGGGAGTCACCGGCGATTTGACGGTTTCATCCCTGGCGGAATTGTCTCTGCTGGATTTGCAGGCGAAGATTCCTTGAAAATGAATTTCCATGCCTAAAAAAATTGTGCTTATTGTCGTGGCGATGCTTGCTTTGATAAGCACAATATTTTTTTTAATGCAGCGTCCTCAGCCGCAACAGACGGTTGTCATACCTCCTGTATTGAACCTTCCGTCAACACCTACATTCACTCCTGCACTTATCCCCGAAACGATTGAAATTGAAGGCAGCCCGCTGAAGGAATCGGTCATTGCTGCCGGTGATTACCTCGTCCGCCAGCAATTGGTGAACGGTGAACTTTCCTATCAAGTTGATTTTATGACGGGCGAGCGTTCCTACACGCCGTCATATCTTCGCTTAATGGCGGGGACGGGATCACTTTATACGGTATGCAGGGTTTCCAGCGACTTACGATATTGCGAAGCAGGGGATCGCGCACTCGATCATTATCTTGAGATGCTGCTTGGTGACCCTGATAATTTCACAGGGACCTGTTTGTATGTGAATGGCGGCTGTCCGCTTGGCGGCGCGGCGTTGACAGTGGATGCCATCTATAAGCGCTGGCAGGCTACTGGCGATTTCATCCTTAAAAATCGTAATCTGCTGACAACCGCCATGGATCTTGGTTATTTCATCGTTTCAATGCGCAAGCCGGATGGCAGTTTCTATCACTCGTTTGACCCGCACCTCAAAGGTGCAGTGGATGCGGATTATTTTGTCGCTGATTTTCCCGGTGAAAGTCTGTATGCGCTTTTGGAATTGCATGAGATGACAGGCAATGGATTCTGGCTCGAACAGGCGCATGAAGTAAATGACTTTATGATCACACAGCCTGTCACAGAGGATCATTGGCACAGCTACGCCTTTGCCATGTTTGCCCGGCTGGATAAGCTCAACAAAGCTGATAAAGAGTATGCCGTAAAAATTGCCGAAACGGTCATTGATGGACAGATTCGCTCCTTGAACAGGGTTAACACCAGTGTTTCTACTGCTTCAAAAATAGAAGCGCTTTCTGCTCTTGCACAGGCTCTTTACCTTTCA
>JAEURE010000380.1 GCA_016789485.1 Anaerolineales bacterium
AAAGATATAAGCATTCGGACTGGCATTATAGCAATATTCCATGCCGGTCACGTTCAATTGGTGTCCATAAAGTACGGAGGGGAAGTCGGGCGTTATACTAACATTAGCGAGCGTGTTCCCAATGGTGCTGTACACATCAAAACTGTAACCACTCTTAGTGATTTTCAACGTCCCCGGCTGGTTTTCAATATATTCCCAGCTATTAGGCCCCGAATTGATAACGATCTCTCCGGTGGAGGGAGGTTCATTCACCAGGAGATCGGCGTAGGCCTTCGCATTGGTCTCAGCGGTGTTTGCTTTGGTTTGCGCAGAGGTATCGGCCAGGTTGAACACCTTTTGCAGAAAGACAGACATCTCAGCGCGGGTGACGCCGTTCTCAGGTTTGTAGGTTCCATCGGCAAAGCCACTGGTGATGCTGTTGTCCTTCATCCAGCAGATGAAGGACTCGGCCCAGTGTCCGTTCGTATCAGGGAAACAGCCACTGGATGCAAATGACTGTCCCGTCCAAAACGCGGCGAGCATCAGCGCGGTTATAAGCGACAGGTTGGATAACAAGATTTTTCTTTTCATGGCTTTCTCCTTATATAGTAACAAAATGCGAAATCTGCAGATTTAACCTGCCGTGCGGCCTTTCGCAAAATTTTCCAAACAGGCTACGTTGACCGGATACTGCCTGACCATTTCGCTCATATCCACCTGCCAGTTCGCTGTGGCGACATAATGTCGCAGCGCCATGATGTGAGACAGGGCCTTATTGAATGGGGCATGGAGACGGCTCCATGCGTATAACTTCCATTTTGGGATGTATTGCCTATCCACCTGCCTGCCCGCCAGACGCTCGTAAATGGCGGCGACTTCTGAGAACGTCAAATTTTGCGGACCGCCAATGGTAAGTGTTTGATTCCGCATGCGCGGGTCTTCCAGCGCCAGTACGATGTATTTTGCAACATCTTCCACCGAGATAAAGTTAATGGGGTTCTTCCCATCTCCAAAGATCGTGACCGGCTCCCCGTTCATGACCTGTGCGCCCATGCGGGTACACCAAACTTCCATGAAGCAGGTGGGACGTAGAATGGTGTAGTTCATTGCGGTTGACCTGAGATGTTCCTCCGCTTCAAACTTCATTCGGAAGAAATCCACAGGATGATTTCGAGCCGCACCGTAAACGGATACAAGCACGAAGCGCTTCACACCCGACCTTTGTGCTGTTTCCATTAACAGACGATTTCCCTCCACATCCACTTCACGCAGTAAATTCTCCCCAATGGCAGTGACAGTGGATACGACTGCCTCCACACCCTCACAGGCGCGGAGGAGCGTATCGGGCTGGCGCAGGTCCCCTTCCACGACTTCTACGCCAAGGGAACGGGCAAAATCCAATTTTTGAGGGGTTCGCGTTAATGCGCGGACGCGGTAACCTCTCCGAACCAACATTGGGATCAGTCGCTGTCCCGGTTTGCTGGAAGCACCTGCAATAAGGATCATGGTAACTCTTTCCTATGTAAGTAAGTCGATTATGTTATCGATATTTGCCAGGACGAACCCGATGGTGGGGAGGGCAAGCTGGCTGGTAAGATCTAGAAAGGATTTGATGTTCAATATGGTATTTGGAGTTCCCTTGATCCTGTCATGGTAGTCCATCATTTTCATAAGAGTCTCGATATTGTTCTTGTCTGCCATGTTCCTATTTTGAAGCTGCCTAATGCGGGATTGTATTTTTAACAGAGCCTTCCATTTTGAAGTTACAATAATGCGCCGCATTCCCGTTTGATTCAAAACGAATTGCGCAATCACGGGAATCCATGCAATGAATGCGGCAGTGATCCCAAAAAGGAAAAACTGTCCTACTGCGGCAAAGATCAACTGGACCAGGGCTGCATTGATTGCATATCCGTATGTGTAGTTATTTAAACTTTTCGAAATAGTTCGGACGATCATTGAGTGAGCCGGGTCAAAATCGTTGAGAGAGTATTCGTAATGACTCATCCGGATGGACAACAACATGTTCAAGGGTGCGAAGCTCCAGGTCATTCCACTCAGAATTATGAAAGTGATGAGCCAGACGTATAAACTGTAAACATGTACATTTCCATAAACAAGGCGCAAACTGAGGTAACCTATTGGGAATAGGCAAATTGTCCATAGTAGCAGGTATTTTTTCAAGACACTGCCATTCCAGCCAAGGGAAAGCCATTTTTGCAGGTCGTCCAAATCCCTGGGTGATGTCATCGAGTCAATCGTATGGTATTGGATATCGCGGATGAAACGGTTTACATTGAAGTAAGCGATATAGTTTG
>JAEURE010000381.1 GCA_016789485.1 Anaerolineales bacterium
CAGAAGGACGATTTTGGAAATGCTTGCATCCACCATGGATTTATCCGAAGCACCTGAGATCCAAAATATGATGTACGAATACGGCGCGTCTTCGAGTCGGTTTCCTGAAGCGGAACGCCGCGAGTCTGAAGTGATCGACGACAATCCCATGTACGTGCGTGATTATTCGAAGTGTTTGCTGTGCTGGCGTTGTGTGCAGGTTTGCGCGGACGATGCACAATACACCTTTGCGATCAACTTCGATGGCCGTGGTTTTGATACCCAGATCGGCACCTTCTTCGATAAAGCCATTCCTGAAACATCCTGTGTGCTGTGCGGGCAGTGTGTGGGAGTTTGTCCAACGGGCGCATTGAAACCGAAGCGCGAATTTTTACTGGAAAAAGGCATGAGCGTGCAGGAGATCAATGTGTTGAATACCGGTAGAAAGCAGAGGAAACAAAGATGATCAAACCTGATCGAGTTGTTTCAACGACCTGTCCGTACTGTGGTGTGGGCTGTAATTTAATGTTGCATATAAAAGATGACCATATCTTCAAGGTCACTTCTCCGTTCGACGCGCCAGTTAACCATGGCAACTTATGTGTAAAGGGACGCTTTGGGTATGATTATGTCTATCATCCCAAACGGGTGACCGTGCCGCTGGTGCGCAGGTATTTGCTGGAAGGAAAACCTAAGCCCAAAGGACGCGAACAGGTTTTTGCAGTGAGCAGGGATGGACAGCCTGTCGGGCATTCCAAGATTTCCAATTTATGGGATTGGGTGGAGACCGACTGGGACACTGCTCTTGATCTTGTCGTGGACAATCTTGCACGGATTTACAAACGTGACGGTTCCGATGCCATGGCTGTTTATTGCTGTGCCAAGGCGACCAACGAGGATAATTATCTTTTACAGAAAATGTTCCGCGCCGTTTTCCGCACGAACAATGTGGATCATTGCACGCGCTTGTGTCATGCAGGTTCGGTGGTTGCGCTTCAGCAGGCGATTGGTTCGTCTGCGATGAGCAATACGGCGGGGCAGGTCATTCAAAACGACGTCTTCATCGTAACGGGTTCCAATACATCTGAAAACCATCCCATTATTGCGCTTCAGATGAAGGAAGCGGTGCAGAAATACGGCGCGAAGATGATCGTGGTGGACCCCCGCCGCATCGATTTGGTGGACATGGCTGAGTTGTGGCTGCCGCTCAAGCCCGGCACGAACGTGCCTGTTTTCTCGGCAATGGCGCATGTCATTGTGAAGGAAAATCTGGTCAATCACGAATTCATTGCCAATCGCACCGAAGACTATGGCGAGTTTGTCGAATCCCTTGAAAAATTCACGCCCGAATATGCTGAGGAACTCTCTGGCGTACCTGCCGAAGATATTCGCAAAGCCGCGCGCATGTATGCGGGCGCAAAGAATGGCGCCATTTATTGGGGTATGGGGATTTCACAGCTTTCGCACGGCACGGCCTCGGCACTTGCATTAATTAATCTTGCGTTTCTCACGGGGCATGTTGGGCGCGAAGGCACGGGACTCAATCCGTTGCGCGGACAAAATAATGTGCAGGGAGCAAGTGATATGGGATCCATGCCGTTTCATTATCCTGGCTATATGCGCGTGGATAATGAAGAGAACGCCGCAAAATGGGAGAAAGCCTGGAATATTGAAGCGGGAGGTCTTTCGCGCAAACTCGGTTTGACCACCACTGAAATTCTCGGCCATGCTCATGAAGGCGGCATCCGCGCGTTGTATATCATGGGCGAGAACCCAATGATGTCTGAACCCAATTTGAATGAAACACGCAAGCACATGCAGCAGCTTGAGTTCCTTGTTTCGCAGGATATTTTCATCAACGAATCGGGAGCTTTTGCCGACGTCTTTTTGCCCGCGACTCCTTTTTCCGAAAAAGACGGCACCTTTTCCAATACGGATCGCCGCGTACAGCGTGTCCGTGCGGCTCATCCGCCACGCGGACAGGCACGCCCCGACTGGCAGATCATTTGCGACCTGGCCAAGCGCCTCGAATCCAAACTGGAACTTGTTACTGCATACTGGGACTATTCCCACCCCGAAGAAGTTTTGCGCGAAATGGGAAAGGTCAACTCGGATTATGCAGGCATTACTTACAAGCGGATTGACAAGGTTGGCTTGATCTATCCCGTGCCGGATATGAACCACCCCGGCACGCCAACTTTGTTTACAGAATCCTTCCCGCGTGGACGTGGAAAATTCCATGCCTTGGATTATGTTCCAGTGCGCGAAGAAGCTGACGACGAATATCCATTCATCCTCACCACCGGACGTTTGC
>JAEURE010000382.1 GCA_016789485.1 Anaerolineales bacterium
AGTCCATTCCCGATTGGTGCGAGAGGCGCCAGCGTGCCCACAAAGTCCGCGCGGATGTGATCGAACATCTTGATGAATATCTCGCGCAGTTCATTGCGAAGAATGAAGGGAACGGTGTTATCGTCCACCGCGCAAAGGATTCGGCGGAAGCGATTCAAATCATCTTGAATATCGCGCGCCAAACATCTGCGCGTTTGATTGCCAAATCCAAAAGCATGGTCTCGGAGGAGATCGAGCTCAATCACGCGCTCGAAAAAGAAGGCATCCAAGTCATAGAAACCGATCTCGGGGAATACATCGTTCAACTGCGGCATGAAAAACCCAGTCACATCATCACGCCTGCCGCACATCTTCGCAAGGAACAGGTTGGGGAACTATTCCACGAAAAGCTTGGCATCCCCTACACCACAGACATTCCCACACTCACCGCCACCGCCCGCAAAATATTGCGCGAAGTTTTCCTCACCGCCGATATCGGCTTTAGCGGAGTTAATTTTGGTGTAGTGGAAACAGGTTCGGTTTGTGTCATCACCAATGAAGGCAATGGACGCATGGTCACCACTGTTCCGCCCGTTCACATCGCACTGATGGGCATGGAACGCCTTGTCCCAAACCTTGAGGATCTCTCGCTTTTGCTTTCCCTTCTTCCTCGTTCCGCAACGGGACAAAAACTAACTGTCTACACCCAACTGCTCAACAAACCGTTAGCTGATCAAACACGCCACCTCATCATCCTCGATAACGGCCGCGCGCGCTTGCGAAATTCCCCGCTCAAAGAATCACTTTATTGCATTCGCTGCGGCGCCTGCCTGAATGCCTGTCCCGTTTTCCGCGAACTGAGCGGCCACGCATATATCGGCAAGGACAAGTCCATTGCGCCGTATCCTGGTCCCATCGGCTCGGTCATTTCGCCCGGGCTGCTCGGTGAAAATTTTGTCCACCTTGCACAGGCTTCATCCCTGTGCGGCGCGTGCAAAGATGCCTGTCCCGTGGATATTGATCTGCCAAAATTACTAACCAGAGTTCGTGCAGGCCAAGCTACAGAAGAAAGACGAAAGACAAAAGAAGGAGCAGGGCTTTCACCTGCCACTAAATTCGGCTTGCGGATGTATACCCGCCTCGCGACTCATCCAAAGCTGTATGCGGTCTCTCAAAAATTCGCTTCACTGGGAAGTTATCTCATCTCCCCGCGCTCGCAGTGGATGCGCCTACCCGCGTTCACAGGCTGGGGCTACAGCAAGGATTTGCCGCGTTTTGCAGGCAGGACGTTTCGGGAAAGATGGACAAAAAACGATGTCATTTTGAACAAAGCGAAAGATCTCGTAGCCGATAAAAGAGACTCTTCGGCTGCTTTGCATGGTTTTCCTCAGAGTGACATAAATCCAGTCGAACAATTCACAAAAGAACTCACCGCACTCGGAGGCCATGTCTATCAAACGCACAGCCCCACGCAAGGGATACTCGAATTTCTGAAATCACGCGGACTTAATAAAATTTTGCTTGAGCCGAACACGTTGGACGAATCCCTTTTGCAAAAAGCGGGCATCGGCTTCACATATGAAACCGATCCTGAAATCCTTGTCGGTGTGACGAATGCTCTTTGCGGGCTGGCAGATACCGGGTCCGTGCTTGAGGCGGATGGAGCGTTGCACGCGTCGCTGCTGCCTGAAATCCACATCGCGGTATTGAAGTTGAACGATATCCTTCCATCTTTATCCGATGCAGTTCATTTGGTGAAAGACAAAAAAGCGGCTGTCTTCATCACAGGTCCATCACGCACGGCGGATATTGAAATGACGCTCACCATCGGTGTGCACGGTCCGAAGGAAATTCACGTCTTCGTTGACGATTCAATATCTGGATGATACAATCTCGCCCGCTTCAAAATAACGCCCCCATCGTCTAGTGGCCCAGGACGAGGCCCTCTCAAGGCCTAAACCGGGATTCGAATTCCCGTGGGGGCACCACCTCTTGACCCCGCAAACGCGGGGTTTTTTTATAAAGGAATCCATGACTCAAAAATCGCAATCTCGCGGATATATCATCGCACTCACCGCCACCGTGTTGTGGTCATCCACTGGCATCATCATCAGCTATCTCAGCAAGACTTACGCACTGCCTTCGTTGGTGCTGGCTTTCTGGCGGGACTTGTTCGTTTCATTTGGCATGGTCGCGGGGCTCCTGCTTTTCAGTCGTTCTCGTTTTCAACTTGACCAAAAGCATTGGCGCTTTATGATCATCTATGGATTTGTGCTTGCGGTCTTCAACTCGATGTGGA
>JAEURE010000383.1 GCA_016789485.1 Anaerolineales bacterium
GAGGCAAAAGAAAATGGACAATTCCAGAATTATCTATTTGCACGGCCTTGACAGCACCAGCCAAAGCGGCAAGGCGCGCCAATTCGCAGAAAAATTCCCTGGCATGGTCACGCCCGATTTCACAGGCGAGTTCGAAGAACGCATGAAACAGCTCAAGCCGATTCTGGGACGCAAGAAGAACTGGACGATCATCGGCTCATCCTTTGGCGGCTTGATGGGGACCGTCTTCACCTGCCAGAATCCAACTCAAGTGCGGAAGTTGATCCTGCTTGCCCCTGCCCTGCTGCGCGAACCCTTCGGCTCTTATCTTAATCTGGAGCCTGTTTCTGTTCCAACCATCATCATCCACGGGACGGGAGATGACGTCGTCCCGCTGGAGCCAGTCCGCGAGATCGCGGAAAAACTATTTACCAACCTGCAATACATCGTCGTGGACGATGGTCACCGCCTGCACAAAGCGTTTGGGATATTGGATTGGGAAGAGATTCTTGAATAACAGACTGTAGACCGCGGACGATAGACCACCGTCCATCGTCCGCACCAAGGTGTATCATGAAACAGCAAATCTACTGGCACACCACCGTCCAAATGCCTGATGATTCAAATCTCACGCCCATCCCTGCGGATGCGGACTTTGCAGTCATTGGCGGCGGGTACACGGGCTTGAGCGCTGCACGGACATTGGCACAGCAAGGCGCGAAAGTGGTTGTTCTGGAAGCAGAGACAATTGGCTGGGGTGCAAGTTCCCGTAACGGCGGCATGGCGTTGACGGGACTCAAAGTGGGGATGGCGACAATCATCAAAAAGTATGGCCGCGATCTGGCAAAGACATTATTTCAATATTCGCTTGATTCGGTAAACACGGTTGAGCAGATCGTCAAAGAAGAAAATATCGATTGCGGCTTCGCCCGATACGGTCATTTATTGACGGCGAACAAGCCCAAACATTACGAAGCCTTGAAAGATGAAGTTGATTTCATGGCGAAGGAATTCAATCACAAGGTGCGATTGGTTCCAGCAAATGAATTGAAAAACGAGATCGGGTCGAGTATCTATCACGGGGCGTTGGTGGATGAAGTGAGCGGCGGGTTGAACCCTGCCCAGTATGTGGCGGGTCTCGGGGCGGCGGCTGAAAAGGCAGGAGCAATCCTCTGCGCACGAGCGCGAGTGGGCAGGCTGGAGCGGGGCGAGAGGCGTTTTGTCATCGAGACGGAGAGAGGCTCGTTAAGTGCAAAATCCGTTTTGGTGGCAACATCCGGTTACACGGGAAATGCCACAAAGAAATTGCAGAAGAAAATCATTCCGATCGGGTCGTTCATTATTGCAACAGAAAAATTATCGGACGAATTGGCACATGAACTCAGCCCACACAACCGCATGATCTTTGACTACAAGCATTTTCTGAATTATTTTCGTCTGTGGGATAAGCGCATGATCTTTGGCGGACGCGCGGCGTTCTTCCCTGAAAATGAAAAGACCATTGAGCAAAGCGCGGAAATTTTGCGGCGCGAGATGGTAAGTGTGTATCCGCAGTTGAAGGATACAAAAGTGGAGTACGCCTGGGGCGGCACGCTGGATTTTGCTTTCGACCAGATGACGCACGTCGGCGAAGTGGACGGGATGTTTTATTCCCTCGGGTATGCGGGGCATGGCGTGGCGATGGGGACGCATTTGGGAAAGACGGTTGCCGAAGCGATGGTAAAGGGTAATATCAAAGAGCATCCATTCGCGCAATTCGATTTTCCGAGCGCACCAATGGGATTGTATAACGGAAACCCGTGGTTCCTGCCGTTCGCAGGAATATACTACAAGGTTTTGGATTGGCTGGAGTGACCAATGAGGTGACAGCCCCTTTGGGTAAAAGTGACTGTCACCTTTATGCAAAAAGAGATAAAATTGCGCAATCATTTTTTCAGACAGAGGAGAGACTGCCATGGCAAAGACCAGCAAGCCAAAGGAAATGGAAGGCGAAGTTTATTATCCATCTGAAGAAGTCCTCGCGCAGGCGCGCCTAAAAGATTGGGACGCGCTCGCCGAAAGAGCAGGCAAGGACCTGCAAGGCTTCTGGGCTGATGAAGCCTCTGAGTTGGAGTGGTTCACAAAGTGGGACAAGGTCCTGGATGATTCCAACAAACCGTTCTTCAAATGGTTCGTGGGCGGCAAAACCAATATCGTTCACAACGCAATTGACAGGCATCTAAAAACACACCGCAAGAACCAACTTGCCCTCATTTGGGAATCGGAAGACGGCAAGCTCGAGCGTACATTCTC
>JAEURE010000384.1 GCA_016789485.1 Anaerolineales bacterium
AGACAATACCTCAATATCGCTTTCGGTAAAGGCATTGGATGTTTCGCTTTGAACATCCAGCACACCTACAGTTTGACCTCCAACGCGAAGCGGCAGCGCGATTTCAGAATGGGTGTTTGGGAGGAAGGGATTGTCAAAGTAAACAGCATCAGTTCCTACGTCCAGGGCGATGCGAGGTTGACCGGTTGCCGCCACGTATCCTACGATACCTGTCTGCCCGACTTGAAGCTTGTGTCCACTCTCGAGCATTCCGTGTCCACCTTCGCTGTTGGCGGCGCGTAAAACTGCAAATTCGCGATTCTCGTCAAGCAAAAATATGCCGGTGTGATAATGACCGAATTGCTCGCTGATCACTTGTGTGATTTGTGGAAGAATGGAATCTAGACCTTGAATTGAGGAAATGGCGCGGGCGATCTGCGCAATCGCTTCAAACTGCTTGGCGCGTTTTTCATTGTTGCGATTTGCGGAATCAAGTTCCGAGGTGCGTTGAGCGACGCGCTCTTCCAGAGATGCGCGCAGATCATCAAGTTCGATGTTTTCGATTTTTTGCAGTTCTTCACTTTTGCGAGCCCTTTGGATACTGTCATTCAAGCGGCCGATTAAGAGCTGGATAATTCCAGCGCACCCTAAAAGAAGAATTGGTATGATGACAGCATCGTCGACGCCTGCAGGAATGAATTCGATTTTGCCGTTCAAATCATAAAAAGCGATTAATATGGATACGCCAATAGCCAGAGGGACAATCAAATAGATTGAACGTCTACCCAGCAGAATGGCGGCGACGATCAGAATGATGGGCATCCCCACAATGCCGGTGCTTTTCAATCCGTTTGTGTTTAATGCAATAATGGTAACAGCGGCAAGAAGGGCAATGGGCACAACCACTTTTGCCATACGGATTTTTTTACGAAGGACATAATATAAGGAGATCAGCTCAAGAGTGAGTGTTATGGAGAGGGTTACAAATGCAGGCGGGTTCCGGGAGCCTTCTCCAACAATGCCGGTAACCAAAGGCAATAGCGCGATGTTGACGAATAGAACAAAGAGCAAGATATTCCGCGTCAATAGAATGAACGACGGATCTTGATCTTCTTCGTCACTAAAGTAATCAAATATCTTTGAAAACATCTTATTCTCCTGAGCCTGGGGTACTTTGCTCGGGGATTGTCTGGTTGAATTGGATCGCGATCTCTGTGCCTGGAAGGGTGCTGCCCAATTCCTCAAGGGTGGTTTGGACGATGTTTTCTAAATTCACAAGGCTGCCGATCTTGGATGAAATTTCGCCGATGGTGTGTTCCTTGGCGGCGCGTTTCTGGGCGTCCAGCAGCAAACGGGCATTTTCAATTGCCAGCGCGGTACGGTCTGCTGTAGCTTGCGCAAGGGATATCTCTTCATCTGTCCAGATTCGATTTGGATCAGGTGCATTAAGCTTCAATGTTCCGATCTTCGTGCCGCGAAGCATTAATGGGATGGACAGGCTGTGGGCCATGGCTTTGCTTGATTCTGGTTTGATCTGTCTGGCGTCTACTCCGTCAAAGTGATAGCCGCCGATTGTCTGGCGCGTCAAAAATTTGCTCCACTGTTGTTCGCTAAGCTGCATTGAAATGGCCTCCGCCTGGGCGAGGGCTTCCCGACTTTCCTGATATGAGCGGGCATTTTGAATGGCTACGCTTACCTGCTCGGCTAGTGTGGAGAGTATGTTCACATCCTCTTGGGAAAATGCCTGTGCTTTTGTGCTTTGCACATCAAGCGCGCCGAAGGTTGTGGCGCCAATGCGCAAAGGAAGGGCGATTTCAGAGCGTGTTTCCGGGAGGTCGGGATTGTTGAAGAAAACAGCATCCTGTCCCACATCCAGAGCGAGGCGAGGTTGTCCGGTTTTGGTGACATAACCAACGATACCGGTTTCGCCGACCAAGAGACGGTGGTTGCGGTCAAGCATCCTTTTTCCGCCGGGGCTATTGGCGGCTACCAGAACAGCATATTCTCTGGAATGATCCAGAAGGAAAATTCCAACATGGTAAAAGCCAAGCCGTTCCGAAATGGTTTCTGTGATCTGCGGAAGCAACGTATCCAGTGTTTGTGTGGAACTGATGGTGCGCGATATTTGCGCGATCGATTCAAATTGGGAAGCGCGATACGCGTTGGTCTCGTTGATTTTTTCAAGTTCCTTGGTGCGTTCAGAGATGCGTTCTTCGAGCCCAAGGAGGGTGTCGTTCAGCCTCTCTGCCATGATGTTAAAGGATCTTGCAAGGATGCCGGTTTCATCCTG
>JAEURE010000385.1 GCA_016789485.1 Anaerolineales bacterium
TTTTTCGAGAGAGAGCTTTAATGGCTCTCTCTCTTTTCATTGCGGTTACTTTATCGGTTTGCGGCTCCAGATAAACGAGTTTCACAGGACGGCGGGTTTTTGTGTAGCGTGCGCCAAGTCCTTTGTTGTGCTGTTTTACACGCCGTTCGGGGTCGGTCGTCCAGCCGGTGTAGTAGGTTCCATCCGCACATTCGAGGATGTAACAAAAGCAGGTCATTCTTCCTTTTTGTCTTTGGGTTTGGTGAAGAATGTGCCCAGCAATCTTTCTGACATGGAAATCTTTTCAACAGGCTCGCGTTTGGCTTCCATCCAGCTGGCCGCGGAGCGTTCCTTTAACCAGTTCTGGCGTCCATCCTGTGCTTTTTGCAGGCGGTCCTTTAATGCTTTTTCATTTCCATCTTCAATATCATAGCGCAGTTCGACCAGGGCGGTTATCATCGCATCCAGTTTTTGCATCATAGTCTCGCGGTTTTGCATCACTTGCATGTGCAGCGAAGTGATTTCATCCTGCCCTGTAAAAGCGGAAGTGGCGGCATAGTATGCGCGGCTCGCCACTTTGCGGACTTCCTGCCAGCCGGGCTGGCTTGTGGTCGCGTTGAGCAACGTGGCCGAAACCAATTGCGGAAGTAATTGAGCTGAAGCCATCAGGCCGTCTGACTCGGCAAAATCGGTGATCATCACAGTTGCACCGGTCAAGCTGACAAGCCCGGAAACCAGTTGCAATGCATCGCTGGGTGTGCCTTGCGGCGCGGAGAGCAGGAAAATGCTTCTCGAAAACAGATCAGCTTTGGCTGAGTCCAGACCCGTGCCCGTTTCGTGCAGGAAATCAGGGCTGATCGCGGGGACAAGTCCCACGTAGTGAACTCCCTCGGGCAAAATTTCCTGCGCCCATTTTGCCACTTCAGATTTGATCGGGGTTGTGTCCACAACGACAGTTCCCTTTTTGAGATCCTGTTTAATGTAGTTCAATGTCTCCTGAACTTGATGCACCGGAATCGCAAGCACAACGATATTCGCGTTTTCAACTGAACTTGGAAGATTGTGATTCGTATTCTCGACCACCCCGTTTTTTTGCGCAAGCCGTTCGATGCCGAAATCCTTATCGTGGCCGGTTGTTGTAACTTTGTCTTTATGTGCAGCAAGCGCCAGCCCCAATGACGCGCCAATTTGTCCGAGACCAATAATTGTGATTTGTACAGGCATGTTACCCTCGCAGGAGTTTGATGTCGCGATTATACTGCCATTGCCTCCTTAAACGACGAGAACCACGGACGCCGACCGCGGTTCTCTTTGAAAGGAGGAGAAGAGAAATCACCTTACGCCAGTAAATTTATCATGATTGTTGAAAACCTACTTGACGCGAACCCTACGACTACCCTACGATTGTCCGACAATTAACAAGAATGCAAATGTTTTTTGATGAAAGAAGGCAAAAATGACATCCTCCCCTTCCAAAATTTATCTTGGCGAACTGAATCACACACCTCTCGGAGATTTACGCCTCGCTGTCTCAAACCTGGGCCTGGTTGCCGTGGAATGGGCAGTTTCCCAGCCCGGACTGATGACTTACCTGCTGCACCGACTGAAGAGAAATGTGGAGGAAGACCAAAAGAAAATTCACCCCTACGCGAAGGAAATAAACGAATATTTAAAGGGAAAACGCCGCGATTTCACCTTCCCCATTGATTGGTCCACGCTGCGTCCATTTCAACTGAAAACCCTGAAAGCTGTTTTTGACATTCCCTATGGTGAAATCCGCACCTACGCCGAGATCGCAGCCCTAATTGGACATCCAATTGCTTATCGCGCTGTGGGACGGGCAAACGCCACCAATCCCATGCCGTTGGTCATTCCCTGTCACCGCGTCATCGGCAGGGACGGAAAACTCCACGGCTATGGCGGCGGAGATGGCTTGCCGACGAAGGAATGGTTGTTGAAGTTGGAAGGGGCGGTAGTGGTGTGAGAAAGAAAATTCAAATTAAGGAGCATGTACTGAGATGTAATCAATTTCAACTTTCACATCTAATGCATTGTCAACGGGATCTAACCTAAATTGAGTAATCACATCTTTCCAAGATGAAATTGACGACATGACAATATTATAAGTTTGAAAATTGCCTATATTCTTGGTGAAAAATCGAACTGTTTTTAATTCGTCCCAGTTGTTATCTTTATTGGTCACGAAATAAATAGCTCCGTTATAACCCCGGGTTATACGCATTTGTATCGTGA
>JAEURE010000386.1 GCA_016789485.1 Anaerolineales bacterium
TCATCGGCATGGGGATCAGCGGTACAAGCGCAGATTACCTCGTCAACGCCTGTGACAAATTTGTCTTTTATGACAAATGGCAGGGCGTGAGTAAATTCAAAAAGACCTATCCGAACAACGGCGGGCAAAATCAACAGGCCGCAAAACAGAACGGCAACCAGCCCGTTCCCAGGCAGGCTGCTCCTCAACCTGCAAAGCCAAGTACCCCTGCGCCGATCTCCTCAGAGAAAAAGCTGGATCGTTATTTGAATATCCTTGCAGGGCATAAGATCCGCATGATCCCCACCGAGCATCGTCCGCTCATCATTTATAAAATTTACGAGATCGTCAAAGCGAATCCTGATTTCACTTTCAATCAATTGAAGGAGTACACCGAAAAATTTTTTGCGAATGCGACGCCGAAGATCGACCAACAGCTTGTGCTTGATACGTCGCATCAACTCTTTCACACCTTTTGTTTTGAGTTTGACTCCGATACGACGGAGCGCATTTGGAACCGCAGGATGTGGCTGCCTGAAGATGTGACAAGCGCGCCAGACCTGCTTAACAAATGCGACCAGAAGATTTTACAGATGCTGGTTAACGACCTCGGTCAATCTGAAAAATTGGATAAGGAAGTTGCTGCCAAAATTTTATACGGCGGCATCCGCAACCCCAAAGTGCTCGACCATATTGAGGATTTAATCACCGCGGAAAATCAGGTATAATCCCGAATATGATTTACGAATTTCGTGCAGGCAAATCTCCATTGATCATCGGTGTGCGTGGCTTCATCAACGCTTTACCTTCTGGAATCGCGCCTGTACGCTGAAAGCATCACGTCAACTTTCACACGCCGCAGGCTGCCCTGCGGCGTTTTTATTTAACAATTATTGGAAAACATCATGATACAAATTCAACTCTCAAACATCACACTTGTCCTTGGCGCGCGGCGCATCTTTGAAAATCTCAATTGGGAAATTCAGAACGGACAAAAGATCGGGCTTATCGGCGCGAATGGCGCGGGGAAGTCTTCGCTCTTCAAATTGATCGAAGGCGAGCATTCCCCCGAAATGGGCGGGAACATCACCCGCGCCCGCCTCATTACAACGGGATACCTGTCTCAACAACCCGAGCTTGATTCTTCGCTGACGGCGTTTGACGCCGCGCTTGCGGGCAATCCGCGCGTAGCGGAAGTCCACGCCGAGTTGGAACGTGTGGAGAGTAGTTTGAGCGACCCCGAAGTCTATGGCAATGAAAAGAAATTGGAACGCGCTCTCGAACAGCAGCACAAACTCATTGACGAATACTATTCCCTCGGCGGCGACTCATATCCCGCGCGCGTTCGTGATCTACTGCTTGGGCTGGGACTCGCTGAAAGTGAATTGACCAAGCCCATGTCCGTGTTAAGCGGCGGGCAGAAAAAACTGATCGGGTTGGCGCGCTTGTTGCTCATCCGTCCCGATGTTTTGCTGCTGGATGAACCCGATAATCATCTCGACCTGCCTGGCAAAATTTATCTTGAAAAACTCATCCGCGAATACGAAGGCACGGTGATCATCATTTCGCATGACCGTTATTTGTTGGATGCCGCCATCACACACATTGCCGAACTCGAAGATGGCAAAATAACTTTGTTTGAAGGCGACTACACCTCGTACATGGCAGATAAAGAGATGCGCCTTGCGCGGCAAGAGGAAATGTTCCGTGCCCAACAGCAAACGGTCAAACGGCTCGAAGCCGCGATCAAGCGCCTTGCCATCTGGGGCAAAGTGTATGACAACGAAGACCTCGCGCGGAAATCCAAATCCATGCAAAAACGGCTGGACAAGATGGACAAGATCGAGAAGCCTGTCACTGACCGCCGTCGTATGGAACTGCGTCTTAGCGGCTGGCGCGGCTCGAACAAGGTGCTGGAGTTTGTGGATGTTGCCAAATCCTTCGGCGCAAAAAAAGTTTTCTCAAATGTTAACGAAACCATTTGGCATGGCGAGCGGGTTGGGTTAATCGGTCCGAACGGCGCGGGAAAATCTGTCATGCTGCGGATGATCCTTGGCAGGGAATTACCCGATGTCGGCGAGATAAAGATCGGTCCCAGTGTTTCGGTCGGATATTATGCACAGGAGCACGAGACCCTCGATTTCAGCCAAACCGGTTTGGACTCTGTCCGTTACGCGGGTGAGATGATCGAATCAAGAGCCACAGCATTTTTGCTGCGATATTTATTCACATACA
>JAEURE010000387.1 GCA_016789485.1 Anaerolineales bacterium
TGGCTTTCTTGCTGGTGATGATGGCAGTATCATTATGGCATTCGGTGCAGGTCAAGTCAGCAGCAGAGGCGGCCGGGCCGGGCTCGCCTTGCGGACCCGCGGGGCCAGCGGGACCTTCCGGGCCTTGAGGACCGGTACCACAGGCTGTAATTACAACCGCAGCGATGATCAGGATGCCAACTAAAACAAGCATTTTTTTGAAATTCATTGTAACATTCTCCTTTTTATTAAATTTGGGGCAGGGAGGGGAATTTATTATATTGGCGGGAGGTAACCTCCATATGAGAAATTAATTCCTAATGAGCTAATTCGAGCAATTACCTCAGAATTCTACGCATTATGAAGATTAAAGACAAGTTAATTTGCACTATATGCGATATGACGAAAGTCACGATAATTTAGGTAAAGACTATTAGATTTTGAGGGTTTATATATGAATATAGGGATGAATAAACGATTTTACCTTCATTCCAGTTAATGGACTCTGTAGGTTTTTATATATTCTTAAATTCGAAAATGATGGGAGTTTTGAATGGGTTATTCTTCGTTTGAATCAGTTGTGCCGAGGTCAGGCAGAGCGGATTCAATTTCCTCGGGGCTTTGGCCTGCTTCCAATCTATCCACTACTTCATCAAACTCAGGAGGCAGGGCTTCACCCGTTTCACTGCCGAGTTTACGCATCATCTGGCCGAGAGCCCTGGGATCATCCTCAAGACCTTCCAGCCCGGGGAAATCATTCGCCATATTTTCAAGGCGGCTCTCATCGGATTTGGCAATGCGTACTTTTGTCATTCGGCGGCGGATTTTGTCACTTCCACAATGCGTGCAATATACGGGTTTGCTGCCGTATTCGCTGAAGGTTAGGAATACCTCAAAACGCTTTTCGCAAGTTGTGCAGACAAAATCATAGGTAGGCACTTGCCCATTGTACCCGAATCAGACCCAATTAAGGAAGAAGCGTCATGTCATTTTGGTAAAATACATAAATGTCCAATACATTCGAACTCCGCAAGCCTGATCCATTGCTCATCGTCATTTCCGGTCCGTCCGGTGTCGGGAAAGATTCCGTTGTGCAGCGCATGATCGAACGCAGTTTTCCTTTCCATTTTGTTGTCACTGCCACCACGCGCAAAAAACGCGAAAATGAAATTCACGGCAAGGATTATTGGTTCGTTTCAAAGGATGAGTTCGCGCGCATGATCGAAGAGAATGAATTGATCGAATACGCGATCGTGTATGGAGATTACAAAGGCATTCCGAAAGCTCAGGTACGCGAAGCGCTTGCAAGCGGCAAGGATGTGATCATGCGGCTCGATGTGCAAGGCGCCGAGTCGGTTCGTAAACTTGCGCCCGAAGCGCTGCTGATCTTCATCACCTGTGAAAGCGAAGAGGAACTGGAACGGCGTTTACGCGAACGCAAAACAGAAACCGCAGATTCACTCTCCCTTCGAATTGCAACAGCGCGTAAGGAATTCCAGCGTCTCGACGCCTTTGATTATGTGATCGTCAACCAGGATTTTCATTTGGATGATACAGTGGATAAGGTTCGCGCCATCATTGCCGCGGAGCATTTACATGTGCATCACCGCAAGGTGGCTTTATGATCGAACCTTCGCCTCTTGATACGCCTGAACCTGCTCCCACAACCCAGACAGTCCGCATCGCCTTGCCATCCCTCGCCCCCACAGTGACCTATGTCATCATCGGATTCACTGCCTTCGTTTATCTTTTGCAAATGGCAAGCGTCGCGATCTGGGGATATGCCGTTTACGAGATAGACTGGCTCGAGATCTATGGAGCGCGTTTTAACGCCGCCATCCGCGCAGGGGAATTATGGCGTTTCATCACGCCTGTATTCCTGCATGGCTCCATGGCGCATATCTTCTTTAATATGTATGCGCTTTTATCCATTGGCTCATTTATGGAGCGGCAGTTTGGGCACTCGCGATTTGCACTGCTTTATTTTCTGGGAGCATTTACCGGAAATGTGTTTTCCTTCCTCTTAACCGGTGAAAACGGATATTCAGTAGGCGCGTCCACTGCGGTATTTGGGTTGATCGGCGCGGAAGTGATCTTCTTCTACCAAAACCGGGAATTATTCGGCGCTCAAGCCAAGCAAGCCATCGGGAACGCAGTTTTTATCATTGCCATCAACCTGTTCATTGGCTTATCCCCCGGCATCGATAATTGGGGACATGTC
>JAEURE010000388.1 GCA_016789485.1 Anaerolineales bacterium
AAATTATTTGGACGCACCAAAGAGGAGGAAGCCCGCTTCCGTGACCGCGCTGCAGGCGTGCGCGATATCGGCGTGCGGCGTTCAGTCATTGGTTCGACCTTCTTCGTCATTCTTGGTCTTGTCAGTGCGGTGGGCACGGCACTGGTCTACGGCCTCGGCGGTTATTATGTCATTCAAGGCAGTTTCACCATCGGTACCATCGTTGCCTTCGGTTCCTATCTTGGCTCACTGTACGGCGCGCTGCAAGGACTCGCCGGCGCGCCGGTTGAATTTTCAACCAGCATGGTTTCATTCGAGCGCGTTTTTGAACTGATCGATCTGCCGCAGGATATTACTGAAAAAGAGAATGCCATCGTGCTCAACGATGTGCAGGGTCAACTTGAATTCGACAACGTCAATTTCAATTACAGCATTGACGACACCAAACTCCTCAAGGATGTCAAACGGTACGGAAAAATGGAGGATGTTGGCGCGGTCTTGTCTTTGGGAGAAAAAAGCAACGGGGAGAAAGTGACGAAGAACAGCGCCTCAGACTCAGGGACGTTTGAACCGTCCTCTCAGGCACGTGAAATAGCTTTGAGTGGAATCTCATTTCGATCCGCCCCCGGAAATTTAGTTGCCCTGGTCGGTCCCTCTGGCGCCGGCAAAACCACGGTGACTTATTTGATTCCGCGATTATATGACCCTACCAGCGGAGTCATCCGCATTGACGGACACGATCTGAAAGATGTCACGCTGGATTCTCTTTCGGCTGCCATCGGCATGGTGACTCAGGAAACGTATCTTTTCCACGACACCATCCGCACAAATTTGACCTATGCGAAGATCAATGCCACGCAGGACGAGATCGAGTCTGCGGCGCGCGCTGCCAACATTCACAACTTCATTATGGACCTGCCCGATGGCTATGACACCATCGTGGGTGAACGCGGCTATCGCCTGAGCGGCGGCGAAAAACAACGCATCGCACTGGCGCGGGTCATTTTGAAGAACCCGAGAATTTTGGTTTTGGATGAAGCCACCAGCTCACTCGACAGCGAATCCGAAGCACTGATTCAAGATGCGTTGAAACGAGTCATGGCAGGCCGCACAAGCATCGTCATTGCGCACCGCTTATCCACAATTCTCGCCGCCGATTTAATTCTGGTGATGGACAGAGGACAGATCGTCGAACAAGGCACACACGAAGAACTGCTCGCGCTCGGCGGTTTATATAGTCAACTGTATGAAACGCAGTTTCGAGGGGAACGGGTTTAATAAAAAAACAAAAAGGACAGGCGTATGCCTGTCCTTTTTGTTTCAGGAAGAACGCAAAGGTTCCGTATGCGCCGAATATTCCAACACTTCGAGTTTTACGCCAGATGTGACCAGTTTCTCTGCTCCATTAATAAGAGAAATTGTCACTGCCTCGTCTGTATAGGCTTCGCCGCAGTTCGGGCAGATCTGTGCAGGGACATTGTTGAAGGTTAGTGAATGTTCATCGCGTTCGAGCAGCACCGAGGTTAGTCCGGGAAGCGTCTCGGCTTCATCGCAAATAATGCAGATCATAATTTCCGGGCCTTGAAGCCGGGTTTCCAATGGGACAGTTTGGGTTCGTACACAGTGATGACAATCAATTCATTTTCTCTTTCATTTTCGGTCATAACAACATGCAGCGGACGGTTGCCGCGCCTGCCTAGCATCAATCCGCCGGGGCGGGGCATTTCATCCGAATAATCTTCGATCATTTCCCCGGATTGTAGAACCTGTTTCACGCTCTCTTCAGAGATTTTGCGCTCAAACATACGTTGGACGGCGTGAATACGGAAAACGAGCGGGCGGGAATTCATGCAGGCATTATAGCATTGCCTTCAAAGCCTTCCTCAAAACCAGCAAAGATGACACGACAAATGCGAAAATAATGAAAGCTCCCGCCTGTAGGACACTCCACTCTAACGTCAGGTCTCTTTCGCTGTGGTAGATATCTGTCAGCGCGAGGTGGCCGAGAATGCCTGCGAAGATGCTTAGAATTCCCAGTGCCATGGTGGCGCGAATCTGATTTTTGATTTGAAACATGTTATCTTCCTTTCTTCTGTAACAATATCAAGGTGTATCTATTTTTGTGGGCAACCATCAGGACGCCAAGTCTCAAAGGCACAGAACATGCTTTGCGTCTCCGAGTCTTGGTGCCTTTGTGGTTGA
>JAEURE010000389.1 GCA_016789485.1 Anaerolineales bacterium
TTGGGGATGAGGCGCTGGCAGTCGCATCGATCTTTTATGTGACCACCACCATCCTCTTCAACACCATCGGCGTGATCATCGCCTCGCTTGGGCATACCGACCTGAAATCCGCTATACTGGGTATATTCAAACTGCCCATCGTCTACGGCGTGGTGCTGGCACTGCTGGTAAAAGCAACGGGATTTATTATCCCCATTTCACTTTCACGGACGATAGAGATCGCCGCCAGCGGAGCGATCCCTGCCATGATCGTTCTGCTCGGTCTCGAGTTGACGAAGATCGAATGGTCGCACAGTTTCCGTGCCTTGGGCGTGGGCGTGTTGACAAAGCTGATTCTCGGTCCTGTGGTTGGGCTGTTGCTCGCCAGTTTGTTTGGCCTGCAGGGGCACGCTCATCAAGGCAGTGTCATCGAAGCAGCCATGCCTGCGGCGGTGGCAACCACGGTCGTCGCAACCGAATATCGTCTGGAACCATCTCTCGTCACAGCGATTGTTTTTCTCGGTACGATTTTAAGTCCGCTGACACTGACGCCGTTGATCGTGTTCTTATCAAGGTGATGAAATGCTCAATCCGCGCAAACTTGTTCTGAAATTAACGGCAATTCTGCTTATCGCTGCGATCCTGCCATTTAACGGGAAGCAGGCTGAGGCTCAGGCTGGAATCGTGGTGGAGCAGCCGCAGGTGGCGGTCAATTTTGGACAGTCGATAACATTTCAGGCGAAGGTCAGTTCTTCGATCCCCATCCAACAGGTATCCCTTCTCTTTCGTGAGATCAACGAAGAAGCCACACGCGTGGAAACCCTGCAAGTGGGCGCGGATGGTTTGGTGAGCTTCACATACGACGCCTCATTAAATTTAATTCCTCCATTCAGTTGGATCGTGTTCTGGTTTCAAGCCACGCTCAACGATAACCAGACCTACACCAGCGACCCGATCCGTTTTCAATACAAGGATGACCGCTTTCCCTGGCGTGATACAAGCCGCGCAAATGTCAACATCCATTGGTATGCCGGGGATGATGCCTTTGGCGCCGCCGCGCTGGATGCCGCCGGCTCGGGCATGCTCGCCATCAACGAACTCGTTCCCATCTCGCTCAATGACCCGATCGATATTTATATTTATTCAAATGCCACCGACCTGCAAAACACATTGATGCTTGGCGGCGTGGAATGGGCGGGAGGGCACGCCAACCCTGAAATTGGAGTTGTGCTGGTGGCAGTTGCCCCGGGTGCGAGCCAGGGCATTGAAATGCAAACAAAAATTCCGCACGAACTCGCGCATGTGATGCTCTACCGCTCGCTTGGCGACACGTATGCAAACCAGCCCATCTGGCTTTTGGAAGGCATTGCCTCCATGGTCGAGTTGTATCCAAACCCTGACTATGCCCGTGCGCTGGAAATCGCAAGCGGCGACGATTCATTGATCCCATTCGAAAACCTGTGCGCCTCCTTCCCCGCGGACGCAGGCAACGCCTTTCTGGCATATGCCCAATCCCAGTCATTCGTCTCCTACATCCGCGATTCATTTGGTTCCTCCGGGCTGACCAGGTTGACCAATTCATACAGCGAGGGCTTTGGCTGTGAACTAGGCGCAACAAACGCACTCGGCACACCGCTCAGTCAATTGGATACGCGCTGGCGGGAAAATGTTTTGGGACACAACACGGCAGGTGTTGCCCTGCGCAACCTGCTGCCATTCTTATTGCTGCTTGCATTGGTATTGGTGGTCCCGCTATGGGGCACAATAGACATGCTGCGCCAAAGGAGAAAAAATGGGAACAACTCAAACTGAAAAGCTCAGGGTTCACATTTGGGTTAAGGGACGTGTGCAAGGCGTGGGGTTTCGTTCTCATGTGGAATACAACGCCCTGCAGATCGGCGTCTTCGGCTGGGTGCGCAACATTGGCTACGATACCGTGGAAGTGGTAGCCGAAGGTACGAAATTCCAAATTGACGAATTCATTCAGATCGTAAAACAAGGTCCGCGTGTTTCGCGCGTAGATGAGGCAAAAGTGGAGTATGAACAGCCAACCGGAATGTTGGAAGGCTTTACGGTAAAAAGAAGCATGTAATAAAAAGTGAAACGCGGCACATGCCGCGCTTCACCAAATCACAATTACGAAAATCCCAATCCTCTTTCCTTCAAAGAAACCCAT
>JAEURE010000038.1 GCA_016789485.1 Anaerolineales bacterium
AATTCCCTTTTTATGCACTATGCCCAAAAACTGACGATCTCACGCTTGCAGCGTGACTTGTCCGACTCAACCGTTCGCCGCACGTTTGGCACAGCGTTGGGTCACAGCTTGTTGGCGTGGAACAACTTCCAGCGCGGGTTGAAGCGTATTGTTCCCGATGAGGAAAAACTAACAGCGGAGTTGAACGCCCATTGGGAGGTCGTCTCTGAAGGCGCACAGACCATCCTGCGGGCAGCAGGAAAATCCGACGCATATGAATCGCTCAAAGAGCAAACACGTGGGCGTGTTCTCACTGAAGCGGACTACGAATCCTGGGTGGCGTCTGTTGATGTCAATAATGAGGTGCGCACTCAATTGATTTCGCTTTCGCCGATCTCGTATATTGGTCTGGCTGTGGAACTGGTAGATAGACTGCTTGCTGACGAAAAATAATATTTTTTGAATTCTAAAAAGATGCAACAGCCTTATTTATATCGTCGAGGACTTCGATGTAAGTTTCAAACCCACTGAGTTCAAAAGCATCCTTGACCTGGGGCGAAAGATTGGCTACTTTGAGATATGGGGATTTATATGTGCCTGCCTTCATTCGAAGGCGAAGCTCATCGTCATTAACATCCTTGTGAATGGCCCGTAATTTGTTGAATAGATTGTGTAAGGCGCGCAGTCCGGCACTGCTGATGTATGGAGCATCTTGCAGATCAATAAGCAGGTGGCGCGCACCGTCTGCGATTAATTTCTCTGCAGCCGATTGAAAGGTTTGGTAGGTGGCTGAGTCTATCTCGCCTTTAATGTGGAGAATCGTGACGGGAACACGTCCTTGCTCTGTGGTAACTTTGATATCCATAATAGTCCTTTTGGTTGAGTTAGGCGTTCGGCGCTTCCTGTTGATTTTGCCTGTGGGATTGGTTTACGATATAAATGCCTGCCAGTGCGATTCCGCCGCCGATCCATTGGATCGTAGTGGGGATTTCGTTGAGCAAGGGGATTGCCAGAATGGCTGTCAAGATGGGCTGCCCGACCAGTGTCGGTGCGACAATGGAGGCGGGTAAATGACCCAGCGCGAAAGTGATGGCGAGGTACCCGATCATTTGCGAGACGATTGCTGTTGCAAAGAAAATGATCCACGTTTGTGTTGAAAAGCCCGTGAAGCGGTTACCAAGCACGAGATTCATGACCAACATTCCGAAAGTAGCGCTGATACCCACCAGCCATGTATACCGAAATGGATCAATGTGAACGCGTCCGCGCTGTGTGATGAGTTGGTAGGATGCATAAAAAATAGCAGCAGTGCTTGCCATCAAGTCACCAAGGCCTAATGTTGGGTGGGTTAGAAAATCGCTCCCCATCACAAGCGCTGCGCCCGTCAAAGCAAGCAGCAGCCCAGTCCAAAAAACGCCTTTTAATTTTTCACGAAAGATCAGAAAAGCTGCCAGCGCAACCCATAATGGTGCAGTATTGCCCAGCAAGGTTGCGTTCGCAGCGGTTGTATATTTTAGTGATGAATTCCAAAATGCAAAGTCGAAGGCGGTGAATAGGCCTCCGATCAACGGGAAATATAGATACTTACGATCAATGGGGGGAAGCTGCCTTTGCTTGTTCAAGAAAAACGGAGTAAGCAAAAGTGTGGAAATGAACAAACGATAAAACCCGGTCATTGGGCCGGGCGCATCCGCCCAGCGGACAAACATGGCGGAAAGGCTCAATGCGGTAATGCCAACTGCCAGAGCAGCGTAAGGGAGAATTCGGCTGTGAGTCATGGAGCAGAATTGTACCGCGAGATGTTTTAGATGCGGGTGATGGAGATTCTTTCCAGGGTGGGTAAAAGCTCGGTAAGTTTGCGCAGGCTGAAATCTGGTTTGATGCGGCGCATGTCTTCATCCTGAAATTGCGCGCGGCGCGTGATCCAGATGGCTTTCATGCCCAGGTTTTTCGCGCCTTGAATGTCTGCTTCCAGGCTGTCACCAACCATCACCGCCTCGCTGGGAGAAATGTTCCATTGCGCGAGTGCGATCTCAAACGCGCGCGGATGCGGTTTGCGGTAAAAGCTGGCAGCGGATGTGAGCACAAAATCAAAAAGGGGACGGATGCCAAAATCTTCGATGAGTTTTTGAACATCTGCATCATCGCCTGCATTCGAGAAAATGCCAAGTTGGTAGTTTTTGGATTTCAATAGTTGCAGGGTTTCAAGCGTGTCCTCTTCAAGCTGCCAATTGGATTGCGTGACAACATATAACGCATCCAATGCGGACCTGATGACTGATTCGGGAATTTCGGCATATCCCAACTCTTTGAGTAATTCGCTCAGAACAAAATGATAGGTTGTTTCCCGAAAATCTTTTTCACGCTGTTCGTAATATTCATGCAGGCGTTTGCGAAAGACCTTTGGTTTCAATTTGATGTTGTATTCACCTAATTTTTTGCCAAGCGCATCATCGGCTTTCTCCAAAATGGGGCGCCAATCTTCGCGCGCGCACATCAATGTGCCGCCCAGATCAAACAGGATGTGGCGAATGAGAGGATTATTCATCTGTTTTGGTATACCCTCTCTTTCGATTTGCGTAAAGGGAATTTCGCGGAATGCTATAGTATTGAAACTATGCGGCGCTCTTCAAATAAATTCCCGTGGGGTCGAGTTCCTCATGCAAAATTTTCAATTCTTTTTTGGTGACAGGTTCAGTAATTTTTATTTGTTTGGCAACTTTTAGATTCCAGCCTGTGTTAGCTTTGGCTTCTTCCACGGTTTTTCCCGGGTGCAAAGCGGTGAGGATCATTTCGCCATTTTCATCTGGTTCCAGCATGCCGATATCTGTCACTACGCCAACCATGCCGCCGCCGCGCAGTCCTGCATTTTCACGATCACCTTTGCCGCCGATAAATCCAGCGGACGTCATGAATTCCACTTTTTCAGGGAAGCGGCGCTTTTGATGCGGGGTCATAATGTAACAGCGGTTTGCCCATGCGGCTATTTCCTGTGAGCCGCCCGAGCCCGGCAGTCGGACTTTGGGATGCGCATAGTCACCGATCACCGATGCGTTGATATTGCCATATTTATCGATTTGCGCGCCGCCCATAAAGCCCACATCCACATTGCCGCGTTGAAGATAGTTGGCGAAAATATCGTACATGCTGACTACAGAAAGCGCTCCGCTGACAAGAGTGGGGTCACCAATGGAAAGGGGTAAGCGTTCAGGTTCGGCACCGATAACGCCTGCTTCATATATCATGACAAGGTTGGGGGCGTGTGTGCGTTTTGCGAGGTTGCAGGCAAGGTTGGGTTGTCCTACGCCAACAAAGACCACGTCACCGTCCTTGAGCAGGCGGGCGGCGTTGACGATCATTACTTCAGCGGAAGAATATTTAAGTTCGGGCATGATAACTCCTGGTTAGACGGTCTGCCGTCTACTATCTTCGGTCAAAAAATTGTTTAATATTTCAGCCACTTCCTTTGGGTATTCCAGCGGCAGGATGTGAGTGGCGTTTTTCATGGTAACAACTTGTATCTTTGGATTCTTCTTTTTGACAAGTTGTTCTGCTTTTTCCAAAAAAGTATCTGTCTCTGCACCGCGGATAATGAGAGTGGGTACTTCGAGTTTTGGCAGTTCGCGCCACAGATCAAAGTCACGCAGGCCTGTTAGGTAGATGCGCGCTTCCCATTCGGGTGAGTAGACCAATTCATACGAGCCGTCTTTTTTTTGACGGGTGATGCCTTTGATGAAGATTCGCAAACTGTCATCGCTCATATAACGGAAGATGGGACGAGAGCGGTATCCGCGAAAGACGGTTTCAAGGTTGTCGAAGGTGCGGCGGCGTTTCTTTGTCCCAGCGATTAACGGATGAACTTTATCTCCAAGCCCCAGCGCGCGCAGGATATTCCATCCAGCCAAAAATGATGGAACAAAAAGCACAGGGTCCAGCAACACGAGGGCGCGAAATTTCTTCGGGTTGCGGATGGCAGCTCGCAGGGTGACAATGCCTCCGATGGAATGACCAACTCCGATAACGGGACCCGCTTCACGGTCAGAAAGGAAGCGAAGCAGGTCATCTGAAAGCGGGTGCCAATCCTGAATATCGTTTGGGTTTGAATCATTCCACAAGGGGCGGAGCTTCATCCCAAAGACATGATATTGTTTTTGTAAATGTTCAAAGAGCGGTTTGTAACATTCAGGCGGATAGCCGTTGGCGTGAAGAAAGTGAAGCGGTGTGCCATTGCCGCTGTAATCAAATTGTGGAATGTTGTTCACGCGGCTACTAATAACTTCCGTAATTGATCTTCTCGCTGTAGCGGGCTTTCACCTTCAAACGCTTTTGGGTTTTCTTACCAAGCTTTTTCCAATACGCGTTGCGATCTTTTACGCCATACACCCATTCGTCGAGATATTTTTTAACGCTTTCAGGTGACTCGCTGATCTTATCCCACGCGAGATAGAACTCGTTATCGCGGTCGTAATATCCCTGTGAATAGGATGGGTGACTCGCGAACGGAACATGACACACGGCGCTGACGACAATGCCTGGGATCATCGTGCGGTTCGGGTCGGACCTGATAACTGATTCGTCCACGATTTCTTCTGCCGTGAGGATGACTTTTTTCGCGGCGAAGGCGGCTTCCTTCTGTTCGCCGATGATGCCCCACAAATGAGCATTGCCGTTCTTGTCCGCACGCTGTACGTGGACAATGGCTACATCAGGATTTAATGCAGGTACAACGATCACATCCTTGCCGCCGTACGGGTCAGGGATGCGTTTGATGAGCGGATTGGCTTGTTCGAGGCTGGTTGCGCCCGTTTGGTTCATAGGCAGGAAAGGCAAACCAGACGCGCCGGCTTGTAAGCGGGTGATCATGCCGAAGTGGGAATATTCCTCCCATTCCAGTTCACCTTTTTCGATCGCCGAACGGACAATTCGCAGCGAACCCACTCCAGGATTGCCCATGTAGGAAAAGATGACTTTTTTAACGCAACCCGCGGCTACCATTTGATCGTAGATCAAGTCTGGTGTGGCGCGGGCGAGGGTGAGGTTTTTCCTGCCCTGACGGATGATCTCGTGTCCCGCTGCAAATGGGATGAGGTGTGTGAACCCCGCCGCGTAGACGATGTCTCCATCGTGCACAAATTCAGAAACTGCTTTTTTAAGTGAAATTAGTTTAGGCATATTATTTTTTTTCTTTTTTTCTGTTCCCAGCATTCTCACGCAATTTTCTTAGGTACTCAAACCGCCCGGCAGGCGGGGGCGGCGCTTTCTTTCGGCGAAATCCCCAGCCAACGCCGAAGAGCAGCATGGCGATGAATAGATAGTCAAAGTCCACTTGGTCAGCGATATCTGAAGTGACAAAAAGGACAAAAGCGCCCAGTCCCATCACTATAAAAAATGTTCCCACCCGAACAATTAAGGGATCTTCATTCTCCATGTTGTAATTTTACCAAAAGCCGCGGGTACTTTTTTCAGATAGAAATGCCCCTTCCTTCTGAAGAAAGGGGCACTGTCGTTTCGTGGTTTATTTGATTAGAGTCCGAATCTGTTCATGCATGTACAGCGGGACGTAGTAATGACCGCCAGCGTTCTTGCCGCTGGAGCCTGAACCTTTCCAGCCGCCAAAGGGCTGGAAGCCAGGCCATGCGCCTGTGGTTGCACCCTGCGGACGGTTGGCGTAGGTCACGCCAGCTTCGATCTTGTCGAAGAACCAGTCGGTCTCTTCGGGAGAGCCGTAGAAGCCAGCAGTGAGGCCGTAGTCCACGTTGTTGGCAATTGTCATGGCTTCATCGAGGCTGCTGACTTTGCCGATCGTGGTGATGGGCAGGAACATTTCATGTTTCCACAAACGATGGCTGAAGGGCAAATCGGTGACGAAGGTATTCTCGCAGTAATAGCCTTTGTCGAACATGCCGCCAGTTTTGACGTTGCCACCGATCAGGAAATTGCCGCCGCCCTGATTGATCTCTTCACAGAAATTCTTGAAGTCATTGTAGGAAGATTTGTTAACAACAGGTCCATTGTAGGTGTTACGATCGGTCGGGTCGCCAAGGACAAGTTTCCCTGCTGCATCTTTCAGGCGGGTGATCAACTCATCGTAGACAGAATCCTCTACGATTACGCGAGAAGCGGCGGAGCACTTCTGTCCCTGCAAGCCAAACGCCGAGCGGATGATGCCGATGGTGGCGCGTTCCAGATCCGCATTCTTTGAAACGATGACGGGATTCTTTCCTCCGAGCTCCAGGATCATCGGGCGCACATAATTTCGGTTGCCGAAATCCCGATACATTTTCATGCCGACATCGAAGGAACCTGTAAAGGTGACGCCGTCCACTTCAGGAGAATCAACGAGAGCCTGCCCAAGAGTGGAGCCAGGACCCGTGACAAAGTTCACCACGCCGTCGGGAAGGCCCGCATCACGGAAGCAATCGATCAACAAGCGCACGATCCATGCAGTATCGGTAGCGGGTTTCACTACAATCGTATTTCCAGCAACCAGGGCGGCGCCCATCGGACCGCCTGTCAGGGCATGTGGGAAGTTGAACGGGGAAACGATCAGCCACACGCCGTACGGACGCAGCACTGAGACGTTGCGGGCTTCATAACCAACCAAAGGGTCTTTGCCCATTTCAACGACATATCCGTTGTTCTTTTCCATCTGATAGCAGGAATAATAAATTAGGTCGGCTGTCTCCTGCACATCGCCCAACGACTCCATTCGATTCTTGCCAACCTCGAGGGCCATTGCCGCGCCCAGATCAAAAATACGTTCTTCAATTAATGAAGCGGCTTTGCGCAGCAGTTCAACGCGTTTTTGCCAGGGAGTATGGCTCCACATTGGGAAAGCCGCTCGCGCGGCAGACATGGCTTCCTGTGCGTGTTTTGCATTGCCCTTCTGCATTTTCGCCAGCACCCATTCGGTGTTGACGGGAGAATGATCGTCAAACTTCTCGTCGGCTTTCACTTCCTTGCCATTGATCAACATGGTGTAATCCTGTCCCATATTGCTCTTGATTTTTTCCACGGCTTTATCAAAGCCAACGTGCAATTCTTCGGGCGGGTTAAACATGGTTGCATATGTAAGTTTAAAATCTGCCATAGGAGCCTCCAGTTAAGGTAGTTGTTTGTGGAACTAAATGGAGTATAGCGTAGGATTTCACCCGAGTCAAAGTTAAGCCCGGGTTTTCAAGGATATAAGAATTTGCTGAGATTTTGTAAGAAGATGGGAAAGCGGGCTATCATTAATCATTATGAATAGGAGAAAACCGATGAAACCCCGCCTCTTTTTCTGGACAGTGAGTCTGATCGTCGTACTAGCGGCATCTGCCTGCGCCTCAGCGCAATCGACCAGCGCTCCCGTTGCCGAAGCCCCTCCCGTGGAAGCACTACCCGCCACGGCTGCCCCTGAAGCGACTGCTCCAGCGGCTACCACAGCCAGCAGCGTGGATGTGCAAGCCGTTGCCACTTCCCGCGGCCCTGACCTCGAAGCAACAGATCCAACCACGGTTAGCCTTGCTTCAGGACAATTGCACTTGGTGGAGTTTTTCCGCTTCACCTGAGGTACGTGCCGTTCAATGGCGTCCATGGTTCATGGACTCGAAGCAGAGTATTACGGCAAGGTTAAATTCTCTTATCTTGATGCCGACGACCCCCGTACTGATGTATTCCAAAAAGAGCTTGGCTTTTATTACCAGCCCGAGTTCTATCTTCTGGATGCGAACGGGAATTTGATCAAGAAGCTCATCGGTTACATTTCAGAAGATGAATTTAGAAGTCTGTTTGATGCAAACCTGCAATAGAAGTTAAATAATAACAGCGCGGACAATATTGTCCGCGCTGTTATTATCGATTAGTTGATTACACAGCATTCCCATCATACTTCTTAGCGTCAGCAATGGCTTTGCTCACATTTACGAACGGAAGCAGGATCAAGCCCATGATGAAGAAGAAGATCAACGAGAGAATGGCGATGCGCAGGTTGCCGAACATTTGATTCGCCAACCCGAAGACCAGTGGTCCGATCCACGAAGTGCCGCGTTCGCTGATCTCATAGAAAGAGAAGAATTCCGCTTCCTTGCCGTTGGGGATCATCTGCGCAAACAGGCTGCGGCTTATGGCTTGCGATCCGCCCATGACCAACGCGATAAACACACCGAGAATGAAAAATTGTAAAGTTGCGGTCTCGCCTCTTAATCCGCCATAGGCGTAAATCACCACTGCCGACCAGATCACTAAGCTGACTACAACGGACTGCTTCGCGCCGATCCAGCCTGCCAGTTTGCCCCAGAACAAGGCTCCAAAGAAAGCCACGAATTGGATCATCAAAATAACAGCTGTCAGCGTAGTCTGTTCGAGTTCCAGCCCGCCCTGGATAAGGGGGGCGGCGGCAAAAGTCGCAGCGACTGCAATGACGGTTTGGATGCCGTCATTGTATAGAAAATAAGCCAGCAGGAATTTCAAAGTTTCGGGGAAGTGCTTTACTTCACTGAAGGTCTTCCGAAGTTGTTTAAAACCAATGGTCGCGTAGGTTTCACCCGCAGGAAGTTGACGTGCCGCATGGCGCGGGCGCAATCTCTTCCACGTGAAAAACGAGAATCCAAGCCACCAAATACCCGCTGATGCCAGATTGATTCGCACTGCCAATTCACTTGGGACTCCAAGGTCTTCGCTAAAAATGAAGAAAGCCAAGTTGAGAGCCAGCAAAATACCGCCGCCCAGATAACCCATTGCCCAGCCATACGAAGAGACCCGATCCCTTTCATCTTCACTTGCAATATCTGGAAGGTAGGCATTGTAAAAGACAATTGCCGCGCCAAATGCAAGGTTGGCAACGATGAACAACACGCCGCCCAACCACCATAAATTACCTGTCAGCAGGAACATTAGAATGGTTGCGATTGCACCAATGGTTGCAAAGACTTGCATCATTTGTTTGCGCAAATGTGAGTAATCTGCAATTGCGCCGAGGATCGGCAGGAACAAAACCTGCATGCCCACAGAGAAAGAAATGCAGTAGGGCAGGAATGAATCAGGTGCTACGGGAATTCCCAAAAACGAAACGGTTGATGTTCCTGCTGCTTCTGCCGCGGTTCGCGCAAGGCTCGCCACAAACGGTCCCAGAAACACGGTCCCCACTGTGGTGCTGAATGCTGAGTTGGCCCAATCGTACATGGCCCATCCGAAAATCTCTCTTCGATCATTTACCATCGTGCCGTCTTTTGCCATGATTCCTCCGCGGGTTGAATTGGATGTAAGCAAGAACACGCGCCAGTATAAGGAGTTTCGCCTTCGGTGTAAAGCAGATGTTTGTAAATGAATTATTAAGATGAAGTGCCCGCCTCGCGCTTGACCCTCAACCTGCTACGCGCTAAAATGCACCTCCTACACTGGAGCATTTAACTCATGTTTGAAACCCTCACTGGACGACTAAACCAAATCTTTGACGGACTCCGCCGCCGCGGCAAACTATCCGAAGCGGATGTGGATGCCGCGATGAAAGAAGTGCGCCTCGCACTCATCGAAGCGGATGTGCATTTCAGCGTCGTTAAAACCTTCATTGCCAAGGTGCGCGAGCGTGCCGTTGGCGCAGAAGTATCGAAGGCGCTCAACCCTGGTCAGCAAGTCATCAAGATCGTGAATGAAGAGATCATTAGCATGTTGGGTGAGCCGGTTGGGTTGAATCTCACAGGTCCCAAACCGCGTGTGGTTATGATGGTCGGCTTGCAAGGCGCTGGTAAAACGACCGCCTCTGGCAAACTTGCGCGTTTGCTAAAAGCAAAAGGTGAGCGCGTACTGCTCGTGGCTGGCGACCCATATCGTCCCGCGGCTGTGAAGCAATTGCAGCAGCTTGGCGAACGCCTCGATGTGGAAGTGGAAGCCGATACATCCATCACACCGCCGCAACTCGCGAAGCGAGCGTTGGACAAAGCGGAAAAGGGTGGATTCAGCCTGGTGATCGTCGATACAGCTGGTCGGTCGCAGTTGGATGCGGGTTTGATGGATGAGTTAAAAGCCATTCATGCAAATGTCAACCCCGTTGATACGCTCCTCGTCATCGACTCAATGATCGGCCAGGAAGCGTTGAACATTGCACAGGGATTCAAAGATGCCATCAACTTGACAGGCCTCATCCTCACAAAAATGGATGGTGACTCGCGCGGCGGCGCGGCTATCTCCATTCGTTCGGTGACAGGCGTACCGATCAAGTTTATCGGTACAGGCGAGAAGCTCGACGCCTTGGAAACGTATGATCCCTCACGTTTGTCCTCACGCATTTTGGGCATGGGCGACATGATCGGTTTGATCGAAAAAGCGGAAGCTGCTTTCGAAGGGCAGGACATGGAAAAGCAAGCCCAGAAGATGATGAAGGGCGGTTTCTCGCTGGAAGACTGGCTCGACCAAATGAAACAGATGAAAAAGATGGGACCACTCGCACAAATTATGGAGATGTTGCCAGGCCAGATGGGGCAGGCTGCACGCGGCATTGACCCGACTGTGGTGGAAAAGTCATTCAAGCAGTCTGAGGCGATTATCAACTCAATGACGTTGAAGGAACGCCGCGATCCTGACCTTTTAAATGCTTCACGACGCAGAAGAATTGCCGCGGGCTCAGGCATGGAAGTGCAGGATGTGAATCGCCTGATTAAGCAATTCCGCGAAGCGCAGAAGATGATGAAGATGATCCAGAAGACAGGCGGCAAGGGCTTGGGGAGAATGTTTGGGTAAAAAATTGTAGAGTCCGACTTTTCTCTGGTAAAATATAGCGCTGTGATTTCAGCCCGCCACCCTCTCTGGCCTGCCTGAGACACAAACTAAACCAACGCGTACATGGCGCCTTCTCTAGCGCCAAAAAACGCAACAATTTCAAGGAGTAAGTAAAACATGGTTCGAATTCGTTTACGTCGTATTGGTCTTAAAGGCCAACCCACGTACCGCCTGGTGGCTGCTGATAAAGAGTCTCCGCGCGATGGCCGCTTTTTGGAAATTTTGGGAGTGTACAACCCCCGCACCAACCCCGCGACAATCCATTTAAAGGAAGATCGCATTTTCCATTGGATGAAGAACGGTGCTCTTCCCACCGAATCCGTTGCACAGATTTTCAAGACTTCTGGCACACAGGAACGCTTTGAGCGCCTCAAGAAGGGCGAGTCCGTTGAAGCCCTCGTTGCTGAAGCGGAAGCTGCTGAAGTCAAGCGCGCCGCGCCCGTCAAAACCCGCAAGGACTAATCATTTGGGCCCTAAAGGTTGAATAAACCTTTAGGGCCTTTGAAAGAAGTCAGTTATGAAAGACCTTATTGAATACATTGCCCAATCTCTCGTGGAACATCCCGAGGAAGTCATTGTGAAGCAGAGTGGCGGCAACCGTGTCCGCGTTGAACTCAGCGTCGCCAAGGATGATATGGGGCGCGTAATTGGCAAAGGCGGCAAAGTGGCGAATTCCATACGCACACTTCTGCGAGTGGCAGCCGAACGTGAAGGCAAACAAGCCACACTTGATGTGACGGAACCCTAAATGGCAACAGAAACTCAATCAGGCTCGCCAAAAGGCGAGTCTATTTATTTGGCAATTGGATTCCTCCGCCGTCCACATGGCGTGAGCGGTGAAATTATTATGGACTTGCATACCGATTTCCCCGAGCGTATCAAAGCGGGACGCAAGGTGTACATCGGCGAAAAATACGAAGCTGCTACATTTGGCAGTGTCCGCGTGCATGGCGACGGATTGCTTGTCTCTTTGCGTGGATATGACACTCCGGAGACCGTTGGGCGATTCCGCAATCAGTGGGTGTATGTCAAAGCTAGGGAAGTGCCGCCGCTTCCGGAAGGCCAGTATTACAAATATGAATTGATCGATCTCGATGTGGTGGATGACAACGGGAATACACTTGGCAAGCTTGTGGAGATTCTGGAAACAGGCGCAAACGACGTTTATGTTGTCCGCAATGAAGCGGGAGAGGAAATCCTTTTGCCCGCCATTCCTTCGGTCATCTTGAATGTGGATATGCAAGCCCATAAAATAACAGTTCACCTGATCGATGGTCTTATCTGAAATAGATGTTGAACGTTCGACTCCTGATTCGAGTATGCAATATCACGCTCTTTGTGGTTAAATAGCTCGATGGATGATAGAAAATATTGGGTTGGTTTTAATCTAATTAAAGGCATTGGCGCAGTGCGCATGCAGGGATTGGTTGCGTACTTCGGTGATATGGAAACCGCCTGGAATGCAGACCCTGCCAGTTTGGCAGAAGCAGGTCTCGGCGCGAAAGTGATCGAAAGAGTTCTCGTGGCACGAGAAACCGTCAATCTTGAAAAAGTTTGGGAGAAGATTGAGGCGCAGGGAATTAAAATCCTCACATGGGGTGATGAAGCATATCCAGCCCGTCTAAAAGAAATCGATCAGCCGCCGCCCGTCATGTATATTCGCGGCGAATATTTGCCCGATGACTTGTTTGCCGTTGCCATTGTTGGTACGCGCAAGGTTACACCATATGGCAGGCAGGTGACGGAGGAGATCGCGTCGTTTCTTGCCGCGAACGGAATGACAGTAGTCAGCGGCCTCGCGCGCGGAGTGGACGCGATTGCGCATCAAGCTGCGCTGAAAGCTGGCGGGCGGACGATAGGCATTCTCGGCTCCGGGGTAGATAAGATCTATCCGCCTGAACATCGCGGTCTCGCGGAACAAATGATGGAGCGCGGTGCGATCATCAGTGATTATGCGGTTGGGACTCCGCCTGACGCTTCAAATTTTCCGCCGCGCAATCGAATCATTTCGGGTTTATCCTTGGCAGTTGTGGTCGTGGAAGCTGCTGAAACGAGCGGCGCGTTGATCACCGCAGAATTTGCCGCCGAGCAGGGACGTGAAATTTTTGCTGTGCCGGGCAGCATTCTTGCTCCGCAGTCGAAAGGCACAAACCGTTTGATTCAAAAAGGCGCGCAGCCTTTGCTGACACCTGATGACCTCATGCAGGCTTTGGATTTGACTCGTGTTGGCGCACAAAAATCTGCGCGAAGGATTTTACCTGCCGATGAAACCGAAGCGCGTGTATTGAACGTTTTAGGGAGCGAGCCCCTGCATGTGGATGAAATTCGCAGTAAAGCTGGTTTGCCAATCGAGAAAATATCTGCTACCCTTGCTATGATGGAATTGAAGGGAATGGTACGGCAGGTTGGCGGTATGAATTACGTGGCAATGCGGGAAGATAAATCGGATTATCAAGTTTAGGAGATTTTGATGGCTGTTGATTATTCCCATACATATGCGGTAATTATGGCGGGTGGCGGCGGGACGCGCCTCTGGCCTGTTTCAAGAAAAGAGAGACCCAAGCAATTGCTTCCGCTGCTGGGAACGGATACTTTATTCCAGAGTACCGTGGCACGTTTAGCGAATTTATTCCCGCCTGAGCGAATTTTAGTAGTTACTGTGGAGGAGCAGGCGCTTGAGATGAAACTGCAGGCTCCTGAAATCCCTGAGGAGAATTATCTGATTGAACCCGCGCCGCGTGGTACGGCTTCTGTAGTGGGTATGGCAGCAATGGTTCTGCAAAAACGCGACCCAAATGCTTCTATGGCAATCCTTCCTTCAGATCATTTTATCCGCAACGTGGATCTTTTTCATTATTTACTCAAAGCCGCCTTTTCAGTTGCCGATGATGGTTATCTTGTCACTCTTGGAATTACTCCAACTGCACCTTCTACGGCATATGGTTACATTCAACAAGGCAGAACGCTGGATGGCGAATACAAATATCCAGCCTATATGGTTAAGAATTTCAAGGAAAAACCGGATGAGCAGACTGCGCAACAGTTATTGCGTTCAGGCGACCACTCATGGAACAGCGGTATGTTCATTTGGCGCACAGATGTGATCATGAATGAAGTAAACAAACAAATGCCGCACTTGGGCAATGAGTTGAAGATCATTGGCAATGCATGGGGGACTTCAAAACAAAAGGATGTTTTGGATGAGCGTTGGAGGGGACTTAAAACCGAGACTGTCGATTATGGCGTGATGGAAAAGGCAGAGCGGGTTGCTGTGTTGCCTGCTGGCGGTTTGGGTTGGAGCGATGTGGGAATGTGGTCATCTCTGTTTGAGGTATTATTACCGGATATGAACGGAAATATCGCTACGAATTCCAGCCTGCATCTTGCACATGAAACACATAATACATTGGTCTATGGCGGCTCCATGGAC